>NZ_JBEYJU010000012.1:0-116844 GCF_040703965.1 Streptomyces sp. NPDC006655
CTGGCGTTGACTTTTGGCACGCTGTTGAGTTCTCAAGGAACGGTCGCTTCCTTTGTACTCACCCTCTCGGGCTTTCCTCCGGGCTTCCCTTCGGTCTTGCGTTTCCGACTCTATCAGATCTTTTTCCGATCCGATTTCCTCGGTGCTTTCCAGGTTCCCGCTCTCGCGTTTCCCTTTCCGGCGGTTCCGACTCTATCAGATCCTTTCGGCCCTGATTCCCAGTCAGCGGGGTTTGTCATCCGGGCTGTTGGGCCGTTCCGACGTCTCAAACCTTAGCGGATCCGCTCGGCGATTCCCAATCGGGCCGCCGACCCATTTTCGAATTGAATTCGGGCACGCCGAAAACAACCCCGTCAGGAGATCGTGCTGTGGTTTGTGGTGCCGCTCGGGGCGGCTGAGGTGCTGTCGAAGAACCGTTCCGGCTCTGCGGCAACCCGAAGAACTCTACGGATCGGCCAGGGGCGTGTCAAGCACCCTCTGTCAAGATCTTTTAGTCGAGGTCCGTGAGTCGGCCGCCGGCGTCGGGCTGGGCGTGCTCCACGCGGCGCAGCAGCCTGATCAGGACCTCGCCGAGCACCGCGCGCTCCGCCGTGGAGAGGTCCTGGAGCAGGTCCTCCTCGAAGACGGTGGCGAGGCGCATCGCCTCCAGCCACTTCTCGCGACCCTCGGGAGTCAGCTCGACGATCACCCGAACGCGGTTGTTCTCGTCCCGCTCCCGGGTGACGAGGCCCTCGGTGACCATGCGATCGATTCGGTGCGTCATCGCGGCCGGGGTCAGGCCGAGGCGCTTGGCCAGGTCGCTGGGGCCCATGCGGTAGGGGGCACCGGAGAGGACGAGGGCCTTGAGGACCTCCCACTCCGCGTTGCTGATGCCGAGGGCGGCGGTCTGGCGGCCATAGGCCACGTTCATCCGGCGGTTGAGCCGGGAGAGCGCCGAGACGACCTGCTCGACCTGTGGGTCGAGGTCCTGGAACTCGCGCTGGTAGGCGGCGATCTGTTCGTCGAGTGTCGGCTCGGCGGCGCCGGGGGTCTCGGCCATGGCCGCAGTATCGCACGGCCAGGCTTGGCATCGAAGTCCTTCGGGATGTAGTCTTTAGCTTCGAACTTTAGCTTCTAAGTCTTCAGACTTCATCAGTCCGTCGACTCAACTACTTGAGAGAGGTGAACGTGACCAGGGCGATGGGCGCAGCGATGCGCCGGATCCACGTGGGCAACGCACTCAGCGCGTTCGGGCTCGGCTTCACCGTCCCCTACCTGTACGTCTATGTGGCGCAGGTGCGGGGACTCGGTGCCATGACGGCGGGGCTGGTGCTGGCCGTCTTCGCCGTGGCCGCGCTGGTCGTGCTGCCGCTCGCCGGTCGGGCGATCGTGCGGCGCGGTCCCCTTCCGGTCCTGCTCGCCACCCTGGTCACGGCCGCTGTCGGAGCGCTGAGCCTGGGTCTGGCGGGGAACGCGCCGGCCGTGCTGGGTGCCGCCGCGCTGCTCGGGGCGGGACAGGCGGTCATGCAGCCCGCCCTGGCGACGATGATCGTGGACTGCTCGGCGGCGGAGACGAGGTCGCGTGCCTTCGCGACCCAGTTCTTCCTCCAGAACCTGGGGCTGGGCGTCGGTGGTCTCATCGGCGGGCACCTCGTCGACACGACCCGCGTCTCGTCGTTCACGCTGCTGTTCGCGATCGAGGCGGCGATGTTCCTGTTGCTGGCCGTGGTGATGTCGACGGTGCGCACGCCCCACGCGCCGCGGATCGCGGACGCTCCGGCCGTCTCCGCCAAGGGCGGCTGGCGGCAGCTGCTGGAGAACCGGGCCATGGTGCAGCTGTCCGTGCTGGGCTTCGTGCTGTTCTTCGCGTGCTACGGACAGTTCGAGTCCGGACTGAGCGCGTACGGCGTCGAGGCCGCCGGGATATCGACGTCGGCACTGGGGACCGCGCTGGCCGCGAACACCTTGATGATCGTCGTCGCCCAGTTCGCCGTGCTCAAGTTCGTCGAGCGTCGGCGGCGGTCGCGGGTGATCGCCGGGGTCGGGCTGATCTGGGCCGTGGCGTGGGTCGTGGCCGGGTACGCGGGGCTGGGGCACGGCAGTCAGGAGATGGCGACGGCCGCCTTCGTGTCGACGTACGCGCTGTTCGGGCTGGGTGAGGCCATGCTGTCGCCGACGGTGGCGCCGCTGGTGGCCGACCTCGCGCCGACCGGGATGGCCGGCCAGTACAACTCGGCGTTCGCCCTGGTGAAGCAGCTCGCCCTGGCGGTCGGCCCGGCAGTGGGAGGCCCGCTGGGGGCCTCGCTGCCGACGCCGTACATCGCGACGTTCCTGCTGTTCTCCCTGGGGATCAGTGTGCTGGCGATACGGCTCGGCAAGAGGCTGACGACGGCCCAGGATCACCCTTGGCTCGCCGCGAGGAGCAGGGTCGTGGCACGGGGCGGCGCAGCTTCGGAGTCCGTGTCCGCGTAAGGGCCGCACCCCTACGGCGCTACCCCTTCGGCAGTACGAACTCGCACCACACCGCCTTCCCGCCTCCGGGCGTCCGCCGAGACCCCCAGCCGGTCGCGATCGTCGCGACGATCGCGATCCCCCGCCCCGACTCGTCCCCCGGTTCCGCGCGGCGGCGCCGCGGCAGGTGGTCGTCGCCGTCCGTCACCTCGATGATCAGTCGGCGGTCGGTGCGGCGGAGCCGCAGCCGCATGGGCGGGGTGCCGTGCTGGAGGGAGTTGGCGACCAGTTCGCTGGTGGCGAGGACGCCCAGGTCGTGAAGGTCGGCCGGGAAGCGCCAGCTGGTCAGCACGCCCGAGGCGAACGCCCGCGCACGGGGCGCCGCCTCGATCCCGCCGAGGAGGTCCAGCGCGGCGTTGCGGAACAACTCGCCGTCCGGGCCGGTGCGGGCCGGGTGCTGGAGGACCAGGACGGCGACGTCGTCGTCGTGGCCGGCCGTGACGCCGGCGGAGCGGACCAGGCGGTCGCAGACGACCCCCGGGGCGCCGGTGGCCCCCGCCAGCGCGCGTTCCAGCGCCGCGATCCCCTCGTCCAGGTCCTCGTTGCGGCGTTCCACCAGGCCGTCCGTGTAGAGGACGGCGGTGGAACCGGGGCCCAGCGGCACCGAGCCCGACGTGTGCACCCAGCCACCGGTGCCCAGCGGCGGGCCGGTCGGCTCGTCGGTGCGCAGCACGGACCCGTTCTCGTCGCGGACGAGGATCGGGAGGTGGCCGGCGGAGGCGTACACCAGCCTGCCCTCGTTCGGGTCGTGGACGGCGTAGACGCAGGTCGCGATCTGGTTGGGGTCGATCTCGGTGGCGAGGCCGTCGAGGAGCTGGAGCACCTCGTGCGGGGGCAGGTCCAGGCGGGCGTAGGCCCGGACGGCCGTACGGAGCTGGCCCATCACGGCCGCCGCGCGGACGCCGCGGCCCATGACGTCGCCGATGACGAGGGCCGTACGGCCGCCGCCGAGGGTGATGACGTCGTACCAGTCGCCGCCGACCGCGGCTTCGGTGCCGCCGGGCTGGTAGGTGGCCGCGATGCGCAGGTCGTCCGGCTGTTCCAGTTCCTGGGGGAGCAGGCTGCGCTGGAGGGTCACGGCCGTCTCGCGCTGGCTGCGTTCGCTGGCGCGCAGTCGCTCCGCCGCCTCCGCGTGGTCGGTGACGTCGGTGGCGAAGAGCAGGACTCCGCCGTCGCGGTCGTCGTTCTCGGCGACGGGGGTGCAGGTGAACGTGTAGGTGCGGCCGTCGAGGGCCTTGCGGGACTTGAGGGTGCGGGGCTTGCCGCTGCGCAGCACCTGGTCGAGGAGCGGGAGGAGACCGATTTCGGCGAGTTCGGGGAGGGCCTCGCGGGCCGGGGCGCCCGGGGGTCTCGCGCCGAAGGCCGCCGTGTAGGCGTCGTTGACGTAGGCGATGTGGTGGTCGGGGCCGTGGACGAGGGCGACCAGGGCCGGGACGTGGTCGAGGACGTCGCGGGCGGGCAGTTCGTCGACGGCGGGCACACCGGGCGGGTCGTCGGTCAGTTGTTCGGCGCGGGCAGCCGGCACGGAGCCTTCTCCTCGTCGGTCCGGGGGGACCGCGTGCTCGGTCCGCGCTGCGGCGCGGCGCTGCGTTCCGGGGAGCCGGGCGCTCCAGCGCGTGAAGTTCACGAATCCTTGCCTCGTGTCGTCGTCTCCGGCCGGCTGACGGGAGCGGCCGGGGAGTCCGGGGGAGGTCCCCCGGTGCAGTTCTGGGGAGGAGCCTTGTGCTCGGTCGCGGGGCAGTCTGGCAGGGTGGCCGTCGGCGGCGACATCCGTCAGACGCCGGGGCGGCCCGTGGAGTTCCTCGTTCCCGTCAGGACGACCCGTTCGAGTCGTCGGAGGGGCTGTGAGGAGGCTTTCCACCGGCCGCGAGTTCGAACTCCGCTCGGGGATGTTCGAGTGATCCGAGCGAGACGATCTCCCGTTTGAAGAGTCCGGAGAGGGTCCATTCGGCGAGCACGCGGGCCTTGCGGTTCATGGTGGGCACCCTGCTCAGGTGGTAGACGCGGTGCATGAACCAGGCAGGGTAGCCCTTCAGCTTGCGCCCGTAGACCTGGGCGACGCCCTTGTGCAGGCCGAGGGAGGCGACGGAGCCGACGTAGGCGTGCTCGTAGGTGTCGAGGGGTTCACCGCGCAGGGCGTGCGCGATGTTGTCGCCGAGGACCCTGGCCTGGCGGACCGCGTGCTGGGCGTTGGGGGCGGTCTCGGCGCCGGGTTCGGCGGCGGTGACGTCGGGGACGGCGGCGGCGTCGCCCGCGGCCCATGCGTGGTCGACACCGTCGATCGTCAGCTCGGCGGTGCATTTCAGCCGCCCGCGCGGGGTGCGGGGCAGATCGGTGGCGGCGAGCAGGGGGTTCGGTTTGACGCCGGCCGTCCAGACGAGTGTGCGGGTCGGGAGGCGCTGGCCGTCGCTGAGGACGGCGACGCGGTCGGCGCAGGATTCCAGGCGGGTGTCGAGCAGGACCTGGATGTTGCGGCGGCGCAGTTCGGTGACGGTGTAGCGGCCGAGTTCGTGGCCGACCTCGGGGAGGATCCGGTCGGTGGCCTCGACCAGGATCCATTTCATGTCCTCGGGCTGGATGTTGTGGTAGTACCGCGCGGTGTAGCGGGCCATGTCCTCCAGTTCGCCGAGTGCCTCCACGCCCGCGTAGCCGCCGCCGACGAAGACGAAGGTGAGGGCGGCGTCGCGGACCGCGGGGTCGCGGGTGGACGAGGCGATGTCCATCTGCTCGATGACGTGGTTGCGCAGGCCGATGGCCTCCTCGACGGTCTTGAAGCCGATGCCGTGCTCGGCGAGGCCGGGGATGGGCAGCGTGCGCGCGACGGAGCCGGGGGCGAGCACCAGTTCGTCGTACTGCAGAAAAGTGGCGCCTTTTCGCTCCTCCGCGGTGGCGAGCGTGGTGACGGCGGCGGTCCGCGCGGCGTGTTCGACGGACGTCACCTCGCCGATGACGACATGGCACCGGTCCAGGACGCGCCGCAGGGGTACGACGACATGACGAGGGGAAATCGAACCCGCGGCCGCCTCGGGGAGAAACGGCTGATACGTCATGTAGGGGTCGGGAGCGACGACAGTGATGTCGACCTCGCCCCGGCTGAGCTCCCGCTTCAGTTTCCGTTGCAGCCGCAGGGCCGTGTACATCCCGACGTAGCCGCCGCCGACAACGAGAATGCGCGCACGTTCCTTCACCATCCCATGACGCACCCGTGACTCTTGTTTGTCCACAGCCCCGGCAATTTGTGTGACCGGCGGGCGGCTGTGCGGGGCGTCGGGTGCGCTTTCCGCACCGGACGAAAGGGGCCAGGTCAGTGGGGGCGGGCGAGGGGGCGCGAAGACACCGAATCGGGACGTAGGCGACGCGTACTCCGATCGGGGGGCGCTCCGTGCGGAACATCCCCCTTCTGAATTGACAGCCTCTCAACTATGTTCGTGTGTCGACGGGGTGTGGGGAAAGTGGCCGAACGGCCCACGACGGGCGGTCCGCCCAGCGTCGGTTCCGCTCGCTCCGGCTATCAGTGCGGGGAGAGTCTCCGGGGGGAGACGTCATTAACCGGGGGAACACAGATGCATGTTCAGGACACACATTGGTCATCGGCTTCCGCCCTCGCGTCCGGCGGCGGCACGGTGAGCGCGGCGGCGGGCAACGCACGCGGTGACGGGCCGCGTACGACGCCGCTGCGGGTCGACGCACAGCGCAACCTGGAACACGTGCTGCGGGCCGCGCGCGAGGTCTTCGGCGAACTGGGCTACGGCGCGCCGATGGAGGACGTGGCGCGGCGGGCACGGGTCGGGGTCGGCACGGTGTACCGGCGCTTCCCGAGCAAGGACGTGCTGGTCCGACGCATAGCCGAGGAGGAGACCTCCCGGCTGACCGACCAGGCGCGGGCCGCCCTCGGACAGGAGGACGAGCCGTGGTCGGCGCTGGCGCGCTTCCTGCGCACGTCGGTGGCATCGGGCGCGGGGCGGCTGCTGCCACCGCAGGTGCTGCGGGTCGGGGTGCCGGAGGAGGTCGGCGGCCTGAGCGCGGGCGCCGGCGCCGAGGAGACCCGGGTGCCGCAGCAGCGGACCCAGCCGGGGGCCGCGGACCTGCGGCTGGTGGCGGAGGAGCCGGTGGCCGACGACGCGGGCGCCGCGGCGCTGCTCGACGTGGTGGGACGGCTGGTGGACCGGGCGCGGGCGGCCGGTGAGTTGCGGCCGGACGTGTCCGTCTCCGACGTGCTGCTGGTGATCGCCACGGCGGCGCCGTCCCTGCCGGACGCAGCCCAGCAGGCGGCGGCCTCGGCCCGGTTGCTGGACATCCTGCTGGAGGGATTGCGGTCGCGGTCCTGACGGTGCGCCCGCGCGGCGGTGGCCACCCATCGGTCACCGCCCCACGTCGCATCGGTCGCCGCCCCGCATCCCTTCACGGCGCGGTCGTCGTCGGTCTCCCCTCAGGGGGGATCGTCGGTGCGTCGCGTCGGCAAGTGCGCTCGGACGAGTGGTGCGTCCGTTCCTCAGCGGCCGGGACGAACGCCCGTGTGGGAGTCTGACCCGGTGAATCGGTCGGTTCGGGCTGGTATCGGGGGCGTCCGCGATGAGCGTTGACGGGTGGGACGACGCGTCCGTCGGGGGCGAGACGGCCGTGCCCCAGGTGCCCAGCCAGGGCGGCAGGTCCGCCGCGCCGCCCCCCGGGCCATCGCCGGAGGGGAACGTTCCGGCACAGCGTGGGGGGAGTGCGCTGCCCCCGCTCCGGGAGCTGCCGCCCGCCGACGGCCTGCTGATCGAGCGGATGCGGGCCGGCGACGACGCGGCGTACGCGGAGCTGTACCGGCGGCACGCCGACGCGGTACGGCGGTACGCGCGCGGCTGCTGCCGGGACGGCCACACCGCCGAGGACCTGACCGCCGAGGTGTTCGCGCGGATGCTGCAGGCGGTGCGCGGCGGGCACGGGCCCGGACACGCCGTGCGCGCCTATCTGCTCACCTCCGTACGGCGGGTCGCGGCCCAGTGGACCAGGTCGGCCCGGCGTGAGCAGCTCGTCGACGACTTCGCGGTGTTCGCGGCGCAGGCCTCGCACGGTTCCGCGGTGTCCGACGGCGACGCGCTCGACCCAGGCGCCGACGTCCGCGCGATGCACGAGGCCGAGCAGTCGATGGCCATGCGGGCCTTCCGTTCGCTGCCCGAGCGCTGGCAGGCCGTGCTGTGGCACACCGAGGTCGAGGACGAGTCACCGAGCGAGGTGGCCACCCTCTTCGGACTCGACGCCAACGGCACCCGGGTGCTCGCCAGCCGGGCCCGCGAAGGCCTGAAGCAGGCCTACCTCCAGGCCCATGTCAGCGCCGCCCTCACCGACGACGAGGAGTGCGCCCGCTACGCCGACCAACTCGGCGGCTACGCCCGCGGAAAGCTGCGCATCCGCGCGGAGCGGGGGCTGCGCAAGCACCTGGAGGAGTGCGCCCGGTGCCGGCTGGCCGCCGTCCAGATCGAGGAGGTCGCCTCCGGCATCCCGGCCGTCGTACCGGTCGCGGTCATCGGCTGGTTCGGGGCCGCCGGGTACGCCAAGGCGCTCGGGATCGTCGCCGGTGGCGCCGGAGCCGGGGCCGCGGGTGCGGCCGCCGCGGCGAGCGGCTCGTCCGGCGGCGGAGCGGGCGGCGGGGCCGCGGCCTCGGAGGGCCTGGGGGCGCCGGTGAAGGCCGGTGTCGCCGCCGGCGTGGTCGCCGCGGCGGTCGCCGCGGTCGCCCTCGCCCTGACGAACGACGGCCACCCGGTGAAGGAGATCGCCCGCCCCACCCCGTCCGTGCCGGTCGTCCGGCCCGCCTCCCCGGCCCCCGCCCCGCCCCGGCAGAAGCCCGCACCCGAGCCCGTGGTCCTCGCCCCCGAGCCGACCCCCACCCCGACCCCGGCTCCCACACCGACCTCGGCTCCCACACCGGGTCCGCGCCCGAGCCCGAAGCCGAAACCGACCCCCACCCCGACCCCCACTCCGGCTCCCACACCCAGCCCGCGACCGACTCCCACCCCCACCCGGGCGCCCACGCCGCCGCCCGCCCCGGTCGTCTACCAGTGGAGCGAGTTGCGCTTCGACGTCACCGGCGACGGCACCCGGCCCGAGATGCGGCTCGGCGAGAGCAGCTGGGTGTGGCAGCGCTACGGCGTGACGGTCGCCGGCAGGGAGTACGCGCACGGCGTCACCGTGCACGGCTCCTCCTCCGTCACCATCGACCTGAACCGGCAGTGCACCGCCTTCGACGCGATGGCCGGCGTCGACGACCTGGCCCTCGGCCTCGGCAAGGTCGCCTTCGCCGTCTACGGGGACGGGGAGCGGCTGTGGCGGTCCGGCACGGTCGAGGGCGGCCAGGCAGCCGTCCCCGTCCACGTGAACCTCACGGGGCGCCGCACCGTGCGCCTGGTGGTCGAGCCACGGAACGGCGCCTTCGACCCGCTCACGCTCGCCGACTGGGCCGAGTCCGAGTTCAGCTGCCGCTAGCGCCCGTCGGGATCCTGTCCAGCTCGTGCAGGACGCCCTCCACGGTGAGGGACGCACCGCGCGAGCGCTCGGCCGCGCAGCGCCGTGGGGTCAGCGCCGTGCGGGCGGCCGCGTCGACCTCCTCGGCGCGGCCGCGCTCCGGTTCCGGCCGGGGGCACCCGTCGCGCCAGTGGTCGGCCGCCGCGAACAGCCGTACCGCGCGGGCCAGATCGCCGAGCCGGGCCAGCAGATCGGCGGCGATGTCCGCGAGGGCGGCCGTGATGACCTCGGCGCACCGCTGTGCCGTCGCCTCGCGCAGCGCGTCGGCCACGATCGGCAGCCCCCGGGCCGGACCGTCCTCCCTCGCCACGAGCAGGGCCTCCACCCCTCGGAACGCCGCTGTGAACTGCGGGGGCGGGGTGCCCTGAGCGGTGGCCGTGCGGGCGACCGCGTAGTGCTCGAGCGCCGTGGGCAGGTCCCCGTCGTGGTGAGCGAGCTGTGTCCGCAGCAACGCCACGTACGCCTTCGTCTCGGCCACCCCGTACCGTTCGGCGGCCTCGGCCGCCCGGTCCAGGGCGGTGTGGGCACCCGCCGGGTCGCCGGCCCGGAAGGCGATCTCGGCGAGCCGCGCCAGCAGGAACGGCGTCTCGGCGTACGCGCCCACCTCGTGGGCGAGCCGCAGCGCCTCCTCGTACTCGACCGCCGCCTGGCCGAACCGGCCGCGCGCCATGTCGGCCTCGCCCGCCGCGCTGCACACCTGCGCCCGCATCCAGCGGTCCCCGGCCCGCCGGCTGAGGGTCCGCAACTCGGCCAGTTCCTCGTCGATGCCCCGCAGATTGCCCGGTGAGTCGACCCGGACATGGACGCGGTACATCAGCGTGACCCCGACCTCCCAGTCCCCGCCGTGGACCCGGCAGTTGGCGACGACGGCGGCCATGTCGGGGCCGACGTCCACCGGGCCGCCCAGGAACCAGGCCGTCAGCGGCCAGATGAGGCCGGGCAGCCGCGCGGCCGGGGGGCCGCCGGGCTCGTAGGCGGCCCGTACCCGGGCGAGGTACGGCCGGAGGCGCTCGTCCGTCAGGAAGTCCGCGGAGTCGGACTCGGACATCAGGAAGAGGTGGAACAGCCGCAGGTCCATGCGCAGCCCGCACAGCGGATGTCCGGCCTCGGCGCCCTCGGGGGTGGCCAGCAGGGCGCCGATCGGGTCGGCCGAGTCGGCGAACGCCCGCAGCTCGTCCGGTCCCGCGTCCTTCGGCAGGGCGTCCCGGGCGACGCCGAGGCACAGCACCGCCCGCACGGAGGCCATCGCCTCCTGGCGGTAGTTGCGCAGCCACCAGAACCAGCAGACGGCCAAGACGATCGCGCCCGCCTCCGCCTCGTCGCCGGCGCGCACCGCGCGGGCGAGGGCGGCGCGGATGTTGTCCAGGTCGGTCTCCAGACGACGGATCCACGGGAGTTGCTCCGCGGAGCGGAGTTTCGGCTCCGCCTCCGCCACCAGCGCGCGCACCCACGCCCGGTGCCGCCGCTCCGCCGCGGCGCGCAGTCCGGGCCGTTCCGCGGCCCGTTCGACGGCGTACTCGTGGATGGTCTCCAGCATGCGGTAGCGCATGCCTCCGGTGCCGCTGCCGCCGACGGTGCCGTCGGGCACCTGCGGGACGTCCGGGGTGGCGACGATCAGGGACTTGTCGACGAGAGCCCCGATCAGGTCCGCCGCGGGTCCGGTGCACACGGCCTCCGCCGCCGCGAGGTCCCAGCCGCCGGAGAAGACGGACGCCTCGCACAGGACCGTCCGCTCCCGCTCGTCGAGCAGGTCCCAGGACCAGTCGACGACCGCGCGCAGCGTCTGCTGGCGGGGCAGGACGGTGCGGCTGCCGGAGGTGAGCAGCCGGAAGCGGTCGTCGAGGCGGTCCGCGATCTGCCGCGGCGTCAGCAGCCGCAGCCTGGCCGCCGCGAGCTCGATGGCGAGCGGCAGTCCGTCCAGGCGCCGGCAGATCTCGCCGACCGCCGCCGCGTATCCCGGCTCGGCGCCGGTGCCGGGGCGGACGGTGGCGGCGCGCTCCTCGAAGAGGCGGTGCGCCTGCTCGGGGGCGAGGGGCTCGACCGGGCGCACCGACTCACCCGGGACGCCCAGGGGTTCCCGGCTGGTGGCGAGGATCGTGAGCCCCGGGCAGCGGGTGAGCAGGGTCTCGGCGAGGGCGGCCGCCGCTTCGATGACGTGTTCGCAGTTGTCAAGGATCAGGAGCTGGCTGCGCCGGGCGCAGTACTCGACGAGCAGGGCTGTGGGGTCGGTCCCCGGGGTCGCCAGTTCGTTGGTCATGAGCACGGTCTCGCGCAGACCGAGCGCGCTGACCACCGCGCCCGGCACCGCCTCCGGCCGGTCGAGCGGGGCGAGCTCGACCAGCCAGGCCTCCGGGAGCCGGACGGCGGCCTCCTCGGCGAGACGGGTCTTTCCGGAGCCGCCCGGTCCGGTGAGGGTGACGAGGCGGGACCTGTGCAATTCGGAACGAATGGCTTCCAGTTCGGGTTCCCGGCCCACGAAAGAGGTGAGGCGTGGACGGAGGTTGCCGGTGCGTGGCGGGGGTGCGGGGAGCAGGGTGGGCTCCTGCGTCAGCAACGACGCGTGCAGGGCCCGCAGTTCCTGTCCGGGGTCGGTACCGAGGCCGTCGGCGAGGGTGCGGCGGGCGGTCTCGTAGGCGGCGAGGGCGTCGGCCGGGCGGCCGGTGTCGCGCAGCGCACGGACGAGGAGTGCGTGCAGCGGTTCGTCGTACGGGTGGGCCGTGGTCAGCTCGGTCAGCTCCGGTACGACGTCGAGGGCACGGCCGAGGGCGAGGGCGGCGTCGGCGCGGGCCCTGGTGGCGTCCAGGCGGAGCGCCTCGGGCCGGGCGGCCGCCGTCGCGCGGTCCGGGAGGTCGGCGAGGGCGGGCCCGTACCAGAGGGCGAGGGCCTCGGTGAGGACGCGGTGGGCCGTCGCGGGGTCGCCTGTCGCCAGGGCTTGCGTGCCCTCGCGTACCCGCCGCTCGAAGACGTGCAGGTCGATGTCGTCCTCGGTGGCGGCCAGCCGGTAGCCACCGGGGGTGGAGACGACGCTGTCCCTGCCCAGCGCCCTGCGCAGGCGTCCGACGAGGGCCTGGAGGGCGGCGGGGGCGTCCTGGGGCGGGGTCTCGTCAGCCGCCCAGATCTCCCCGATGAGGGTTTCCGGGGTGAGGCTGCGGCCGGGATGCAGGGCGAGGGCGGTGAGCAGGGCCCGGAGACGGGGGCCGCCGACGGGTATGGGCACCCCCTGGTCGTCGCTGGCTCGGGCCACGCCCAGGATTCGGTACCGCACCGGGTCATTGTCACCGGGGTGGGCAGCCGGGGCACGGAGTTTCGAATGCGGGGTGTCGAGAGGCCGCCCGGGGGTGGGGACGCTCACCGGCGCACCGGAGTGCCGTCGTGCCCGCCCATGCCGCCCCGGGGGGAACCTCCCAGGTCCTCAAGGCACCGGGGGGAGGCACGGCTGCCCGCGGCTGAGCAGCCCGGTAAGGAGCGCGGGGCTGTATCCGATGTGCGGCTGCCACCGCGCGGGCGCGACCGGCCTCCACCCGCCCGCAGTCGGACAACGGCCGACCCCACCGCGTCCCGACGCCCCGCCCCGCCCCGCAGGGTCACGCCCCCGAGGCCAGCGCCCCCCGCATCGGCCGGATCCCCGCGGGCACCGCACGCGCGCGTGCCGGGGTGCCGGTCCAGCAGGTGCCCCGGCGGGAGAGGAGCCGGCGCAGCCACAGCTCCAGGGAGACCAGGTCGGCCAGCCCGTCCAGCGGCAGCGGCTCGCCCGCCGCCGCCGCGCGCAGCGCCTTGCGGACCACCCGCGCCTCCACCAGCCCCGCCTGCGCCAGCAACGGTGTGGAGAAGAGGTCGATCAGCTCGTCGACCGCCACGCGCAGCCCGGTTCGGGTGGCCGCCGCGGAGGACGCGTGCGAGGGGGCGCCCCAGCCCGGCGGCAGGTCGGTGACGCCGGCGCCCTCCAGAACCGTGCGGAGGATGGCCGCGCGGGCGCCCGGCCGGACGCGCAGGGCTTCGGGCAGGGCGCGGCAGGCGCGGACCACCTGGTTGTCGAGGAAGGGCGCGTGCAGCCGCTGGGAGCGGATCTCGGCGGCCTGTTCCAGCACCCGGATGTCGGCCGCGTGACGGGCCAGCACCGCACGCGCGCGGTAGTCTCCGGGGCGTTGCCCGGGGCCGACGCCGGAGCGGTTCGCCGAGCCCTGGAGCAGAACCGATACTTCTGCCAGGGCCTCACCCGTCAGCCAGCGCGCCGCGGGGCCGGGTCTGGCCCAGGTGAGCGCCGCCAGGGACGCCCCGACGGCGCCCCCGGGGTCATCGAAGCGGCGTCTGAGCAGGCGCTCGGCCAGGGACTCGACGCCCGCCCGGTACGGCGTACGCGCGAGTTTGCGCGCCGCGCCGTACACGCGCGCGGGGACCATCACCGAGCCGTCGGCCTTGGCCAGCGCGGCCACCGGGCGGACCAGGTGGCGCCGCTTGCGGTCCATCAGGAGGTCGGCGAGGCGGGCGGGGTGCGCGTCCAGGACCTGGCGGGCGCCGTAGCCGGTGAAGTGGTCGGCGCTGCCCGCGGCGAGCCGGGCGCGGTGCCGGGCCGCGGAGACCAGGGACGGCCCGGGCTCGTCGGTGAGGGGGCCCTCCAGGTCGGCGTACGGGAGGATCTCCTCGCCGCCGGTCACCACCACGTGGCGCAGACGCGGGTTGGCCGCCAGGGTTCCGGCCCGTTCGACCTCCGACTCGCGGCCGGCGACGGCGAGGTCGTTGAAGGTGACGGCGAGGAGGCGTTCGCCGGCGCCCGTGCCGTGGCCGAGCACGGTGCCCGGCATGCCGGGCAGCCCGGCGGCGAGCAGCGCGAGGGTCCCCGACGCCGGTCCGCCGGACAGGTCCGCGCCGATGCCCGGCACCGGCATCCCGCGGGCCGCCCGCCGCTCGGCGGGGCCCATTCCGGGGACCGGACCGGGGTCGATGTCCGGGACGTGCCGGGGCGCCGACAGCCGCGCGCGTACGGCTTCTACGAGCGCGTCCCGTACCGCGTCCACCGCGCTGTCGGGATCGGCGGAGGGTGCCGCGACGGCCAGCGAGGCGACCTGCTCGTACCCGGCGACCTCGCGCGCCCCGGCGCGCAGGATCAGCGCGTGCCCCGGCGGAATGCGCCGTACGCCCTCGTAGGGCGTGGAGTCGTGCAGCGCGGCCGGTACGTCGGGGGCGGCGAGCAGCGCGGCGAGGTGGCCGTAGTCGAGGTTGGCCTCGATGAGGTCGGCGAGCGGCAGCGCGGCCGTGGCGTAGGCCGTACCACCGGCCCAGGAGCTGTGGAAGACCGGGCGGGCGCCCGCGAGGTCGCCGCAGACGGTGATCCGGCGGCCGACCTGGACGACGGCCGTGTAGCTGCCGGGCCAGGCGGTCAGGTGCCGGAGTGCGCCCCCGCGCGCCGTGAAGAGGCCGAGACGCAGCTCCTCGTCGGTGGCGCCGCAGGTGCCGAGGACGGCGATGCGGTTCTGCGCGTCGGCCCTGATCACCCGAACCTCGTCGGGGCGCCAGTCGCCGACCGCCCAGAGCGGGTCCGGGTCGCCCCACAGCAGCATGGAGCCGACGGGGTGGACGGTCTCGCCGTCGTATCCCAGGGCGCCGGCGGAGCCGATCGTGGCGGCACCGGAGGCGGTGCTGCTCCATCCCACCAACCACCGCATCGACGCCTCCACAGGCTGTGGACAACCATGCACGGTACGAACCGGGTCCCCATGCTGCCATGAACGACGCGCTTCGTAGGGACGGCGGGGCTGCCTTTGATCCCCGGCGGGCTTCGCGGAGTTGTCGCAGGAGAAGGTGCGCGCGGATGCCGCGGACGAGGCGAACCGCCGGGGGGAGCAAGGGAACTGCGACGTGAATGCGCCCCCCGTACGCTCCCCCAGAACGCCCTTCGCGCCCTCAATTCCCATGGTAGGAGCGTTGATCACTCAGGAAGGGCGGGGTCTATTTTCGGCCAAATCGGCGAAGGCCGCGTGGGCTTGCGCACGCTCCGTACATGCTTTGCGCATCGCACGCGCGCGTGTCGGGACACGCACAGTCCGGGAGGCGGGCATCGCCTCCCGGACCGGTCCGCCACCCGCGGGGATGAAGGTGGCGGTGTCCCCCAGCCCGCTGGATCCAGTACAGCGGGCCGACCCACGCAGAAACCATGGAACCGCTCCCCCCATGGCCGGAGAAGAGCGCACGGCCGGGCGCACGGCCACACGGCGGGGGCACGGCGCGACAGGCCGTGCACGGTGCGTATATGGGCCGCACTCGCGTACGGGCCACAATCCCGCCATCCGGAACAATGCCCCTTAACGCTTGGGATGCGGCGAACTACGCTGGGTTTACGAATGCCGCGTGGTTATGCCAGCGCGGCAGCCGTCTGTGTCGAGGGGTGGCGCATGTCCAGGGAGCAACGCGGGCCGAACGAAAAACTCGGCACCGTTCTCGCCCTCGCGGGAATCAGCAACGCAGGACTCGCACGACGCGTCAACGACCTTGGCGCGCAACGCGGGTTGACTCTTCGCTACGACAAGACGTCGGTGGCGCGCTGGGTGTCGAAGGGCATGGTGCCGCAGGGCGCCGCGCCGCACCTCATCGCCGCCGCGATCGGCCAGAAGCTCGGCCGCCCGGTGCCGCTCCACGAGATCGGCCTGGCGGACGCGGATCCCGCACCCGAAGTGGGCCTCGCCTTCCCCAGGGACGTCGGACAGGCGGTGCGGTCCGCGACGGACCTGTACCGTCTCGACCTGGCCGGCCGCCGCGCCGGTACCGGTGGCATCTGGCAGTCGCTCGCCGGTTCGTTCGCAGTGAGCGCATACGCAACGCCCGCCTCGCGCTGGCTGATAACCCCCGCCGACAGTTCGGTCGCGCGCGAGGCGACCGGCGCCGAGGGTGCGGGCGCACCGCTCAAAGTCGGCCACAGCGATGTGCAGAAGTTGCGGGAGGCCGCCGAGGACGCCAGGCGCTGGGACTCCAAGTACGGCGGCGGTGACTGGCGTTCCTCGATGGTGCCGGAGTGTCTGCGGGTGGAGGCGGCACCGCTGCTGCTCGGCGCGTACTCCGACGAAGTCGGGCGGGCGTTGTTCGGGGCGAGTGCCGAACTGACGCGGCTGGCCGGGTGGATGGCGTTCGACACCGGTCAGCAGGAGGCCGCGCAGCGGTACTACATCCAGGCCCTGCGGCTCGCCCGCGCGGCCGCGGACGTGCCGCTCGGCGGGTACGTGCTGGCATCGATGTCGTTGCAGGCGACGTACCGCGGGTTCGGCGACGAGGGCGTCGATCTCGCGCAGGCCGCCGTCGAACGCAACCGGGGGCTGGCGACCGCGCGGACCATGAGCTTCTTCCGGCTGGTCGAGGCGCGGGCCCACGCGCGCGCGGGCGACGCCCCGGCCGCGGGGGCCGCGCTGAAGGCCGCGGAAGGGTGGCTGGAACGGGCGCGCGAGGGGGACAACGATCCCTCCTGGCTCGGTTTCTACGGCTACGACCGGTTCGCGGCCGACGCCGCCGAGTGCTACCGGGACCTGAAGGCGCCGCGCCAGGTGCGCAGGTTCACGGAGCAGGCGCTGTCGAAGCCGACGGAGGAGTTCGTGCGGTCGCACGGGCTGCGGCTCGTCGTGTCCGCCGTGGCCGAACTGGAGTCCGGGAACCTCGACGCCGCGTGTGAGCAGGGGGTGCGGGCCGTGGAGGTGGCGGGGCGGATCTCGTCGGCGCGGACCACCGAGTACGTGAAGGATCTGCTGCACCGGCTGGAACCGTACGGGGACGAGCCGCGGGTGGTGGAGCTGCGCGAGCGGGCGCGGCCGTTGTTGATGGCCCCGGCGTGAGGGTCTCGCCCAGTCGCCTGCCGGGTTCAGGTGATCAGGCGGGTGCGGGTGCGTGGGGGCTGATCGCGCAGTTCCTCCCCCAGCCTCCGGCCGGGGGTGCCCCCAGCGCCCCTGAAGGGGCGCGCTGCGCGCACCGGCGTTTGAAAGTGATGTCAGTGGCGCAGTGCACTATCGACGTGGGAGGTGGTGCAGGTGCGCGCCGGGATTGCTTACGACTGTGACGTGCTCGTCGTCGGTGGGGGGATCGTCGGGCTGTCCACCGCGTACGCGATCACCCGGGCCGCGCCCGGGACCCGGGTCACCGTGCTGGAGAAGGAGGCCGGGGCCGCCCGGCACCAGACCGGGCGGAACAGCGGGGTCATCCACAGCGGGATCTACTACCGGCCCGGGTCACTGAAGGCCCGGTACGCGGTCGAGGGCGCCGCCGAGATGGTCAAGTTCTGCGCGGAGTACGGCATCGCCCACGCCGTCACCGGCAAGCTGATCGTCGCCACCGAGCGGGCCGAGCTGCCCCGGCTGCACGCGCTCGTCCAGCGCGGCCGGGAGAACGGGATACCGGTGCGCGAACTGGGGGCCGCCCAGATCGGCGAGTACGAGCCCGAGGTGCGGGGGCTGGCCGCCATACACGTGGGGACCACCGGGGTGTGCGACTTCGTGGGCGTCGCGCGGCAGCTCGGCGCGGCTTCGGGGGCCGACATCCGGTACGGCGCCCGGGTCGTCCGGGTGGACCGGCGGCCGGAGCGGGGCGTGGCCGTGCTCACCTCGCGCGGCGACGTCGTACGCGCGCGCGTGCTGGTCAACTGCGCCGGCCTGTACTGCGACGAGCTCGCGCGGCTGACCGGCGACGAGCCGGGCATGCGGATCGTGCCGTTCCGCGGCGAGTACTACGAGCTGGCGCGTCCGGAGCTGGTGCGGGGGCTGGTGTACCCGGTGCCGGATCCGGCGTTCCCGTTCCTCGGGGTGCACCTCACGCGCGGGATCGACGGCGGTGTCCACATCGGGCCCAACGCGGTGCCGGCACTGGCCCGCGAGGGGTACGGCTGGGGCGTCGTCCGGCCCCGGGAGGTCGCCGGGACACTGGGCTGGCCGGGGTCGTGGACGCTGGCGCGCCGGCACTGGCGGTACGGCGGCGGGGAACTGCGCCGGTCGGTGTCGAAGAAGGCGTTCACCAAGGCCGTACGTCGGCTGCTGCCCGCCGTGGACGAAGGGGACCTGGTGCCGGCGGCGGCCGGGGTGCGGGCGCAGGCCGTGCTGCGGGACGGGACGCTCGTCGACGACTTCCTGATCAAGGAGGGGCCGCGCGCGGTGCACGTGCTGAACGCGCCCTCGCCCGCGGCGACGGCCTCACTGCCGATCGGGCGGGAGGTGGCACGGCGGGCGCTGGAGATGCTGGGTTCGGTGTGACTCCCGCACGGGGCCCGGCCACGGCGGGTACGGGCCGTAAAATCGGATGCACTGTGTCTGACTCGCTCAATGCCCCCGAAGCCCCCCAGCCCGCCGGAACCGTCCCCGGCGCCGGCTCCCACCACACCCCTGGGGTGTCCGTCCGGCACACCCGGGCCAAGGGGGAGCCGCGGTTCCCGGACGGACCCAGGGCCGATCCCGCCGGGTCGCACTTCGAGCGGCGGATCCGCAGCTTCCAGCCGCGCCGCAGCAGGGTGACCTCCGGGCAGGCCGACGCGCTGCAGCGGCTGTGGCCCAAGTGGGGGCTGGACATCGACGGGCAGCAGGTCATCGACCTCGACGAGCTGTTCGGCAACGGCAACCCGGTGGTGCTGGAGATCGGGTTCGGGATGGGCGAGGCCACCGCGCAGATGGCCGCCGAGGACCAGGGCGTCAACATCCTCGCCGTGGACGTGCACACGCCAGGGCAGGGCAACCTGCTCAACCTCGCCGACCAGCAGGGGCTGTCCAACGTCCGGGTCGGCAACGGCGACGCGATCATCCTGCTCCGGGAGATGCTCCGGCCCGACTCGCTCGACGGACTGCGCGTCTACTTCCCCGACCCCTGGCCGAAGAAGCGGCACCACAAGCGGCGGCTGATCCAGCCCGAGTTCCTCGACCTCGCCGCGACCCGGCTGAAGCCGGGGGCGACCGTGCACTGCGCGACGGACTGGGAGCCGTACGCCGAGCAGATGCTCGACGTGCTCGAAGCGCACCCCGACTTCGAGAACACGCAGTCCGACGGCGGTTTCGCGCCACGTCCGCCGTACCGGCCGCTGACCCGTTTCGAGGGTCAGGGGCTGGACAAGGGACATGTGGTGAACGATCTGCTCTTCCGTCGCGTACAGCATCGGGTGCGGCCGAGCGAGCAGCACCGACTGGAGTCACCTCGTTAGGGTCGATGCCGTGGCCGCCTATCCGCCGCAGTACCCGCCGTACCCGCCGTACCCGCCGCTTCCCGCCGACGAAGGGCTGCGGCATCCTCGCTGGTGGCAGCGGCGTTGGGTGCGGTACGGGGCGCTGGGCACGCTGCTGGCCGTCTCCGGGCTCGTCATCCTCGCGCTGGTGCGGGAACAGACGGGGAACGAGGGGTTCCTCGTCGGGCTCGGGCTCGCCGTGCTGCCCGTGCCGCTGCTGGTGGGCGCCTTCCGGTGGCTCGACCGCGTGCAGCCGGGCCCCTGGCGGAACGTGCTGTTCGCCTTCGCCTGGGGTGCCTGCGCGGCCGCGCTGATAGCCATCGTCGCCAACAGCTTCGCGACCCGTTGGATAGCGACGGCGACCGCGGATCCGAGCGGCGCGGACACGCTCGGGGCGACCGTGATAGCGCCGATCGTCGAGGAGTCCGCGAAGGCCGCGGCCGTGCTGCTGGTCTTCCTCTTCCGCAGACGGGACTTCACCGGGGTCGTCGACGGGGTGGTGATAGCCGGGGTCACCGCCACGGGGTTCGCGTTCACCGAGAACATCCTCTACCTCGGTACGGCCTTCGGGACCGACCAGCTGACCGGTGACCGCGGGATCGCCTCCGTCACCGCCGCCACCTTCTTCGTGCGCATCGTCATGTCGCCCTTCGCGCATCCCCTGTTCACCGTCCTCACCGGGATCGGCTTCGGCATCGCCGCGCTCTCCGGGGAACGACAGCGGGCGCGGCGCGTGCTGGTGCCGGTGTCCGGGCTGCTGCTCGCGATGAGCATGCACGCGCTCTGGAACGGGTCCTCGACCTTCGGGCAGTTCGGGTTCTTCGCCGTGTACGGCATGTTCATGGTGCCGCTGTTCGGGCTGCTGACCTGGCTGGCGGTGTGGACGCGGCAGCGGGAGCTGCGGACGGTGCGTGAGGAGCTGCCGGCGTACGTGTACGCGGGGTGGCTGGGGGCGGCCGAGCCGTTCGTCCTCGGGTCGATGCGGGCCCGGCAGATGGCCCGGGAGTACGCCGCGTACCACTTCGGGAAGCCCGCCGGGCGGGCGGTCGCCGAGTACGAGCAGTACGCGACGACACTCGCGCTGCTGCGGCGCCGGGGGCAGCGGGGGCGGGCGGGGGCCGATTTCGTCGTACGGGAACGGGAACTCCTGGCCGAACTGTGGAGCCGCCGGGAACTCGCGCGCCCCGCGCTGGAGTACGCGTCCCGCACGGCGGCCACCGGCTACGCCTACCCGGTCACACCGCTCCCCGGGGCCCCCGCGTGGTACGGCACGACGGTGTCGTCCACGATCTACAACCCGTACCGGTCGTAGGCGCCCGGGAGGTGGGGAGCTGCCGGGGGGCGGAGAGCAGCCGGGTCACCGCCCCGCCTCCGCCGCCCCGGCCCCCTCCGTCGCCGTCGCCGTCGCCGTCAGGCCGAAGCCCGCGTCAGCTTCTGCAGTTCCTCCTCCGTCAGGGTCAGGTCCGCCACCGCCAGGAGAGCCGGGAGCTGTTCCACCGTGCGGGCCGAGGCGATGGGGGCCGTGACGGTGGGCTGGGCCGCCAGCCAGGCGAGGGCGACCGTCGGGACGGGCGCCGCGTGGGCCTCGGCGATCTCGTCCAGGGCCACCAGGACCCGCTGGCCGCGCTCGGACTCCAGGTACTGGGCGGCGCGGCCCGCCCGGGCGCTGTCGACCGTCGTGCCGGGGCGGTACTTGCCGGTGAGGAAACCGGACGCGAGGGCGAAGTACGGGACCGCGGCGAGGCCGGTGCGGGAGGCCAGGTCCTGGAGGGGGCCCTCGTAGGTGTCGCGGGAGACCAGGTTGTAGTGCGGCTGGAGGGCGACGTACCGGGCCAGGCCCTCGCGGTCGGAGAAGTCCAGGGACTCCTGGAGCCGCTCGGCGCTGATGTTGGACGCGGCGATGTGCCGGACCTTGCCGGCCCGCACCAGTTCGTCCAGCGCCCCGATGATCTCCTCGACCGGCACCTCGGGCCTGTCGAAGTGGGTGTAGTAGAGGTCGATGTGGTCGGTGTCGAGGCGGCGCAGGGACGCGTCGGCGGCGGCCTTGATGTTGGCGGCCGACAGACCCTCGTACTCGGGGTGCTGGCTGACCTTCGTCGCGACGACCACGTCGTCGCGGTTGCCGCGTGCCTTGAGCCACTTGCCGATGATCGTCTCGGACTCGCCGCCCTGGTTGCCCTCGATCCAGGCGCTGTAGGAGTCGGCGGTGTCGACGAAGTTGCCGCCCGCGGCCGTGTACGCGTCGAGGACGGCGAAGGAGGTGACCTCGTCGGCGGTCCAGCCGAAGACGTTGCCGCCGAGGGCGAGCGGGAAGACCTCCAGGTCGGAGGCGCCGAGCTTACGGAGGACCGGGGATGCGGAAGAAGCAGTCATGCTTCATTCCAACGCGGCGCGGCAGGCGGGCCATCCCACGCAATACGAAGTTCTCGTAAAAGCGGAAGGCCCGCCGGGGCCGGTGGGGTGCGTCAGGGGTTGAGGCCCTTGCCGCGCAGCCAGGTCATCGGGTCGATACCGGTGGGCTGGCCACCGGGGTGGACCTCGAGGTGGAGGTGCGGGCCGGTGACGTTGCCGGTGGCGCCCACGCGGCCGATGACGTCGCCGGTGGCGACCTTCTGGCCGACCTTGACGCCGATCGACGACTGGTGGCAGAACCAGAGTTCGGTGCCGTCGTCCAGGGTGAGGATCGTGCGGTAGCCGTAGGAGCCGGCCCAGCCCGCCTCGGTGATCGTGCCGCCGTGGACCGCCTTGATCAGCGTGCCGGTAGGGGCGGCGAAGTCGAGGCCGGTGTGGTACCCGGAGGACCACATGGAGCCGGCCTGGCCGAAGGTGCCGGTGATCGTGTACGACACGACGGGCAGCGTGTACTGCTTGGCCAGCGCCGCGATCCGGGCCTGCTCGGCCTTCTGCTTGGCGGCGGCAACCGCCTTCTCCTTGGCGGCGCCGGCCTTGGCGGCCGCGGCCTGTTCCGCCTTGGCCTCCGCGGCGGCGACCGCCGTGTCGGCGGCGGCCACGGCCTTGGCGCTCGCCTTGGTGTCCAGCTGGTTCTGCTGCCGCTCGGCCTGGGCGATGATGCGGCTGCGCAGCGCCTCGCCGGCGTCGGAGGAGGAGTCCCCGTCCGTGGCGGTCGTCGTGGTGACGCTGCTCAGCGCCGTCTGCGTGGCGTGGTGGCCGCCCCCGTCGCCCAGCAGGGAGGCGACGGAGGGCAGGTCCGGCAGGGAGATGGAGACCGGCGGGTGGCCGGTGTTGGCGCTGGCCATGCCGCCCGCGCCGACGGCGGCGATGACGCCGACGCCGAGGACCGTGGAGCTGCGGGCGAGTCCGCCGCCGCGCTGCTTGGCGATCCGGTGCCGGCCGCGCTCGGGGGCGAGGGACTCCTCGGTGGGGTTCCACTCCTCCCAGGGGCCCTCGTCGGTGCGGTAGGTGCCGTAACCGAAGGTGTCGGGCTGCCGCTGGCTGGGCACGAACGGGGCTGTCGGAGCAGGCCGGTTGGACGCCACGCGGGCGCACTCCTTTCCTTCCGCCGCCTACCGGGTTAGCTGACGGGTTCGGAGCGGGAAGGTCTCCTACGCGCGTATACCGGCCGATTCGTACTCGGCGGCAGCCGTGCGATTCACCCCAAGGTGGTGGTTCCCCGGTTCCCTTGACGGGATTCGGCGCGTGCGCACGGAGCCATCTCGGGTGACGGCTGGGACGACCGCGCTGCGTTATCGAACGTTAATAGACCCGGCGGTAAGATTCCAAGCCATTCGCCTTGATCATTAAGCTTCCGCAGGATGGACTTACCTGCCACGACCGGCCAAAAACGGTCGAGTTGACCACGCTTTCAAGAAACTCGCGCCCGGACACGCCTCAGGGCCGGAATCCGTGATCTGGATTCCGGCCCTGAGGTTCAGTAGCGGGGACAGGATTTGAACCTGCGACCTCTGGGTTATGAGCCCAGCGAGCTACCGAGCTGCTCCACCCCGCGTCGGTGACACCAGCATACGTCATCCGAGGAGTGCGAGTCACACGGGTTACGAGCACCCCGCGCGCAGGCCCTAGGCGAGGGGTGTTCCCAGGTGCGCGTTCGGCGCCTTGGCCATGGCCTCGTACTCGGCCAGGACCACCACCGACACCCCCTGCTCCCGCAGCATCCCCGTCCCGTCCGCCGCCCGCACGAACGTGTCCGGTTCACGCCAGGCCGTGACCACCCGGCGCACCCCCGCGCCGAGAATCAGCTCCGCGCAGGGGTGGGGACGGGAGGCGCGGTGGGTGCAGGGCTCCAGGCTGGTGTAGACGGTGGCCGTGACCAGCCGGGGGTCGGCCGGGGGGATCTTGGCGAGGGCCGCCTCCTCCGCGTGGGCCACCGGGTCGCCCGCCTCCCGGGAGTGGCCGCGGGCCAGCTCCGTGCCGTCGGCGGCGACCACCACCGCGCCGACGCTGAACGCCGTCTGCGAGGGCGGGCACTGGGCCGCCAGCTCGCACGCGAGCCGCAGCCAGTGGCGGTCGGCGGCGGACACCGAGCCGCCCACGCCGGGGGCGGTGGGCTCGTAGCGCATCAGGACGACGTCCTCGATACGGCGGGTCTCCAGCAGGCGCAGCCGCCCGGCCTGGTAGCCGCCGGGGCCGAACAGGCGGGGCGCCTTCGGCTCGCCCACGAAGACCGGGGCGAGGACCAGCTGGAGCTCGTCGGCCAGGCCCTGCTGGAGCAGCTGGGTGTGGACGGTGCCGCCGCCCTCCACCATCAGGCGGTCCACACCGCGGACGTCGTGGAGGTGGGTCAGCAGCGCGGGCCAGTCGAGCACGGGGCCCAGCGGGACGATGTCGGCGGCGATGCCCAGGGCGGCCGCCCGCTCCGCGCCCGAGTCGGTCGTGCAGACGAGCTTGTCGCCGCCCGTGTGCCAGAACTTCGCGTCCGGGTCGAGGTCGCCGGTCGCGGTGACGGTGACCTTGAGGGGGTACTCGGGCCGGCCGGCGGCGATCCGGGCGGCGCGGCGGGCCTCGGAGTACACCAGGAGCCGCGGGTTGTCCGCGCGGATCGTGCCGGCGCCGATCAGGATGGCGTCGGAGCCGGCCCGCACCTCGTCGACCCGGTCGAAGTCGGCCGGCGAGGAGAGCAGCAGCCGTTCGGGGCCGGTGTCGTCGAGGTAGCCGTCCAGGGAGACGGCGGCGGACAGCAGGACGTGGGGGTACGGCATCGGACGCGCTCACTCTCGGCGGCGGGCGGGACCACTCCCGGCGGTCGGCGGGGTGTGAACCGGGCGCTTGGTTAAAGTTTGAAACAAACCTACACTGGTCCCATGACGACTCGCTGGCTCACGTCGAAGGAGCAGCGCGCCTGGCGCGCGTTCATGGCGGCGACCAACCTCCTGGAGGACGCGATCGACCGCCAGCTCCAGCAGGACGCCGGCATGCCGCACCTCTACTACGGCATTCTGGCCAACCTCTCCGAGGAACCGGAGCGCAAGCTGCGGATGACCGATCTCGCCGCCAGGTCCAAGATCACCCGCAGCCGGCTGACCTACGCCGTGACCCGGCTGGAGAAGGACGGGCTGATCCGGCGCGAGGACTGCCAGTGGGACAAGCGGAGCAGTTTCGCGATCCTGACGGACAAGGGCATGGCGGCCCTGGAGCGCACGGCGCCCGGGCACGTGGAAACGGTGCGCGCGGCGGTGTTCGACCACCTCTCCGAGGAGCAGGTCACGCAGCTGGAGGAGATCAGCTCCGTGATCGCGCGGGCACTGGAGGGTGCCGAGAAGCCACGGCCGACCTCCGACGAGGTGCCGTGGCGGCGGCGCTCGTCGTCGCCGTGTTCCGGTTCGTGAACCTCGATTTCGCGGGCCGCCCGAAAACTTGTTGCTTCAAATTTAAAGCATGGGGTATGGTTCCAGCCGTGGATCTGCTTCAAATCTGAAGCAGGAGCACGCGTCCCGCACGGGACAGCCGTCCTGCACCCGGACACTGGAGACCCCGATGACCGACTTCCCCGCCGCCACCCAGCGCGCCCGTGTCCGGGTCCCGCTGCGCTTCACCGACGGCTACAGCGTCAACGCCGAACTCGTCACCTTCCACGGCCTGACCGACGGTCAGGAGCACGTCGCCGTCGTCCTGGGCGAGCCCGCACCGGGCACCCTCCCGCTGGTCCGCCTGCATTCCGAGTGCCTCACCGGCGACGTCTTCGGCTCGGCCCGCTGCGACTGCGGACCCCAGCTGCGCGAGGCCGTCGAACGCATCGCCGAGCGCGGCGGCGTCCTGCTCTACCTGCGCCAGGAGGGGCGCGGCATCGGCCTCTACAACAAGCTCGACGCGTACGCCCTCCAGGACCAGGGCCTCGACACCTACGAGGCGAACGCCGCCCTCGGTCTGCCCGAGGACGCCCGCGACTACACCGCCGCCGCCCAGATGCTCCAGGCCCTCGGCCACGGGGAGCTGGACCTGCTCTCCAACAACCCCGACAAGGCCGAGCAGTTGCGCACCCTCGGCGTCACCGTCCGCGACCGCGTCCCGACCGGGGTCTTCAGCACCGCCCACAACGTCCGCTACCTGCGCGCCAAGGTCCTGCACACCCAGCACACCCTGCCCCTGGCGGAACTGACGGAGCTCACCGCGGGCTGAGCCGCACCCGGCCGGATGCGCCGGCGCCAACGCAACGGGGTACGGCACCTGTTCGGGGTCCGTACGACCGATCCCGTTGCGGCCGCTGAAGACGGTGAACTCGGGCGAAGCCCGGAACACGGCCGTCAGGGCCGATCACTCCCATAGCAAGCCCTTACCGGCCGCCGCCCGGGGCCGAAGTCGAACCGGGTGCCGCCCAGACGGTCAAGGGCCGGTGTCCGTGGCGGTGCAGGCGAGTCCCCCGCTCTCCGTCCGACCGAGGATCGGGGACCGCACAGGATGCGGCGGGGTGTCAGCGGGGTGTCAGGAGAGCCAGTTGGCGTATCGAGTGGGGGCGAGATGGGCGCTCTTGTCGGTGAGGGCGTCGCCCTTGACGACGGCGAACATGCCGGCGGTGGGGTCGGTGACGACGGTGCGGTTGTCGCCTTTGTGGGACAGGGTGATCCGGCCCAGCTCGTCCAGGGCGAAGATCTCGGGGCCGGCGATGTTGCGGATGCCGTTGAGCGGGGCGCCGGCCGCGACCTCCGCCACCGCGGCGGCCACGTCCTTGGCGGCGATGGGCTGGAGGGGCGTGGCGGGCAGCCGGACGGTGTCGGCGTCGGCGGTCCAGGACATCGCCGGTTCCATGAACTCCATGAACTGCGTGGCCCGGACGATCGAGTAGGGGATCGGCCCGGCTGCGAGGACCTTCTCCTGAAGAGCCTTGGCGCGGTAGTAGTCCAGCTCCGGCACCTGGTCCACGCCGACGATCGAGAGGATGACGAAGTGGCCGACGCCACCGTTGTGGGCCGCGGCCAGGAGGTTGTCCATCGAGGTCTGGAAGAAGGCCAGGGAGGCTTCGTCGAAGGTCGGGGAGTTCGTCAGGTTGACGACGACGTCGGCTCCCGCCACCGCCTCGTCCAAACCCTCGCCGCTGATGATGTCGACCCCGGTCGACTTCGAGTGCGGTACCGCCTCGTGTCCGGCGGCGTTCAGGTCCTTGACGACCTGCGACCCGATCAGTCCGGTACCGCCGATTACTGCGATCTTCATGACACACCTTTCGTCTGAATCATGCGCAATATTGCATATGCGCGGCTATGTGGGGCGGCATGAAACGGCCGTTGATCCCCAGGGAGGCGGCGTCAGAGACCGTCGACGAACGTGACCGTCTCGTCGAGCGGCGCCCTGCCTGTCCGGGCTT
The DNA here is from genome assembly GCF_040703965.1 of Streptomyces sp. NPDC006655. NCBI lineage: Bacteria > Bacillati > Actinomycetota > Actinomycetes > Kitasatosporales > Streptomycetaceae > Streptomyces > Streptomyces sp. NPDC006655. The sequence goes on from NZ_JBEYJU010000012.1 coordinate 26,946, forward strand.
CACCAGCCGTGACGTCTTCGAACCCGATCGACACGCCGCAGAAGAGGATGAGCCCTTCGGGGGGTGACAGGACTTCCGCGACAGTCCTGTGGTACTTCGCCCAGGCCATCTGCGGGCAGCTGTGCAGCCCTTCGGCACGGAGCAGCAGCATGACGGTCTGCAGATACATGCCGATGTCGGCCCATTGGGGCGAACCCATGCCTCTGTCGATGTAGCAGAACAGGGCGGCGGGCGCGCCGAAGCAGTCCCAGTTCGCGGCAGCGGCCCTCTGACGCGACTCCAGATCCTCACGCGCGATGCCGAGTGCACCGTAGCGCTGCTCACCGAACGCGGATCGCCGCTCGCGGTACGGAGAGTGCAGTTCGGGTGGGTACATCTCGTACTCCGGCACGTCCCAGTGATCACCCGCGGCCAGGCGCTCGCCGGCGCGTTTCTTGAGTTCGGCCAGCGGTGCACCGGTCAGCACGTAGGTGTGCCAGGGCTGGATGTTCGATCCGGACGGCGCGTAGGCCGCGGCGGACAGCACGCGCTCCAGCGCCTCCCTCGGGACAGGCCGGTCGGTGAATCGACGTACCGCTCGTCGGCTCGTGGCCGCCTCGTAGACGTCCATGGTCTCCCGCCTTCGTCTCTCATCGGGACCCCCTCCTTCACACGCACAACAGTATCATTCGATACCGTATCGTGTGAAACGATTGAGGCCACGAATCCCCCAGCCCCGGCTCCTCGCCTCCGGCCCCCTGGAAAACTCCATGGCCACGTTGCTGCACATCGACTCGTCCGTGTTCCCGGACGAAGCGTCCGCGTCCTGGTCGGTCACGGCCGCCTTCCGGAAGACCTGGGAGGAACAGCACCCGGAGGGCACGGTGATCTACCGCGCCCTGGCCGCCGACCGTGTCCCGCACATCACCGCCGCCGCGTGGTCCGCCGGTTACGCCACACCCGCCGAGCGCACCCCGGAGCAGTCCGCCGCGTTCGCCGCACGGGTGGGACTCATCGAGGAACTGGAGGCGGCGGACGCCGTCCTGATCGACGCCCCCATGGACAACTTCTCGATCCCGCCGCCCCTCAAGGCGTGGCTGGACAGCGTGCTCCTGCTCGGTCGTACCGCGGGCGAGACCCCCTCCGTCCAGGGCACCCCTGTCATCGTCGCGGCCAGCCGCGGCGGCTCCTACGCACCGGGCACCCCGCGCGAGGGCTACGAGTTCGTACAGAACTGTCTGGAGGCCGTCCTCGAGGGAACTCTCGGCCTGGACCTCGGCTTCATCGGAGGTCACGGCATCCTCGGGGCCGGCGCCGAGGGCGGCGGGCGCGTCCCGACGACGGCCACTGCTCTCAAAGCCGGAGGTTCACTGCGCAGACCGCGCAGGGCCAAGCGTGCCGTCGCGACGAACAACCGGTGGGCGGGCGGGCTTACGCTTCCCCGTCTGCGGGATGGGCGAGCAGCGTGAGCAGGGCCGTCAACTGCTCTGTGCCGCCTGACCCCAGTTCGGCGACCAGCCGCTCAGCCAGCGGCGCCGCAGCCACATGGGCCGCGTCGAACAGTTCGAGTCCCTGCGGGGTGATCTCCACTGCTCGTACTCGCCGGTCACCCGGAACGGCCTTGCGTACGGCCAGGCCCTTGCGCTCCAGGTCGTCGACGACCCGCATGATTCCCGCCTTGTCCGACCCCGTCGCCGCCGCCAAGTCCCGCTGCACCGTGGGCCCATGATTGACCAGCTCGATCAGCACGGCGAAGTGCCGCAACTCCACGCCGAGCGGACGGAGCGCCTCCCCCATCACCGCAGCGGCGCGCCAGTGCGCCCGGCGCAACAACAAGCCGAGCGCGAAGGGCGAGGCATCCCCGGGGCGGTCAGTCGCACGCGAAGCGGCGGTGGGGTGCGGAACGTCGGCGGCCATCAACCCAGACTACTTCATTCGATACAGTATCGTTTGCAACTAAATCGGGCTGTCCGGCCGCGCCCGAGGGGGCCGGGGAACGAAGCGGCGCCCGGCCCGGCCGAAGCCGAACCGGGCGCCGCCCAGCAGGTCGGGGGCCATATCCCCCCGCCCACATCCCGTAGGCCGTGTGGGACTCGAACCCACAACCAATGGATTAAAAGTCTGATGAGCGGTCATCGCGCGTCGTACCGGCTCGTACCGCCCGCTGTCGCCCAGCGTCGTCACGCCCAGGTCAGCGCCGCTTCTCGGCCCCTCTCGGGTAACCCTTCACCGCGTCTCGTACCGTGCTGTACCGGCCCGTTGCGCGGCTCTCGGTTGAGCACCGGCTGAGCAGAAAGGCCCCGCCACCTGCGGTAACGAGGCCTCACACGTCCACCGACAACGCTACTCCACCGGGGCTTCGGCGTCTCCCCTGCGGGCTCTGGGCACGGCGGCCGCCGCCTTCTCAGCGAGGTCGTCTTCGTACTCCTGGAACAGCTCCATGTACGTATCGCTGGTCAGGGTGATGGTCGAGTGCCGCAGCTTCACCTTCGCGTCGTGCAGGTCGCCGCCGCCGGCCTTCACGAGCGCGGCCGCGCCATGGCGGAGGTCGCGCAGGTTGATGGGCGGCAGGCCGGCCGCATCCGAGATCCGGCGGAACGCCTTGCTCACGAAGTCCGGGTGCAGCCACGTGCCGTCCTCGGCGGTGAACATCTTCCCGGTGTCCGCCCAGTCCGCGGTCTGCTTGCCCTGCGCCCGCTCCTCGGCGGCCCGGGCGTTCCATTCCGCACGCTCCCGCTGCTGGCGCTCGCGGTGCTGGAGCAGGACGCGCACGGTGCCGGTGTCCACCTTCACGGTGCCCGCAGATCCTTCGGTCTTCGGCTCCGTCTCGACCGGCGTCCAGCCGTCGACGACGATCTCCTTCGCGACCCGGATCTCCTTCCGCTCCGGCGAGAAGTCGGACCAGCCCTGGCCGACGCCCTCACCGCGCCGCAGGCCGTGATGGGCGATCAGGTGGAAGAGGGCGTACAGCCGGTCCGTCTCAGCCTCGTCGAGGAAGGCGCCGAGCTGCGCGGGGGTCCACACCATCACCGGCCCCGGCTTCGCCCCGGTCTCCCGCCAGCGCGCGACCCGCTCCTCGGTCCACAGCAGCCCCTTGGGCCGGGCGGCCGGCGCCAGCTCGACATGCTCGGCAGCGTTGAAGGTGATGAGCTGCTCGGCGATGGCCCGGTTGAGGGCCATTCGGAGCGTTCTCCTGATGGCCTGCTTCGTGGCCGGTCCGGTGATCCGCCGGAACGGCGGCATCTCGGCCAGCTTCTCCCGCGCGACGGCAAGGGCGGCGCGCTCAGCGGCTTTCGGCGCCCCCGGCTTTCCCCGCTTGCAGCGGGCGGCCTGCTCGCGGCGGGCCGCATTCTCTGCCCGGATGACGTCGTTGCGGTCGTCGATGGCGTTGAACATGTCCTGGACGTGGCCGACGCCCAGCCGGTCCAGGCGCAAGTGCCCGAGGGCAGGCTTCAGGTGGACGCGGATGTGGCTGTTGTACCCGTGGTTCGTGGTCGCGCGGGTCGCCTTGGTGGCCATGACGTGGTCGAGCCAGTCGCCGACGAGCATCTTGCCGTCGAGCGGTACACCGACGCCCAGCTTCCGGGACACCTCAGTCGGGTCAGGGATCGACCCGCGGGTCTTCTGCAGGTCGGCGAGGAGGCCGCCGACACGGCGCTGCCCGTCCTCGTCGTCGCCGGGAAGGTCGAGGATCGCGCGGATGCGGTCGAGGTCGGACTGCGCGTCACTGACCTTGGCGTAGCCGGTGCGCTGGAAGCGGCGGCGGCCGCCGTCGGCGTCCTCGGGAAGTTCCTGGCTGAGGCGGTACTTGCCGTGCGACCGCTTCGACAGGTCGGGGCACTGCGCGCCTAGTCGCTTGCCGTCTGGTCCGCGGCACTCGCACCGCTTGCTGATGCCGCCGGCGCGGCGCGATGTAGGCATGAGCTGCCCCTCCTGGTCCGTGCTGCTGCATGGCCGGTCATCGGCTCGGAAAGGGGCTTCAGGCGGGAGAGGTCGCCTTATCCCTCCGTGCTGTGTCCGGCAGCTGCTCTCACGCCAGCTGCGGGCAGTCGCCCGTCAACTGGTGCCGTCGCTCCTTTCCATCAGGTGGCCCTTCAGGGCGTCGTGCGCCAGACCTGTGCCGATAACAAACTCAACGTTCTGGTTCAGAGCGGCGAGCATCTCTTCGGTCATCGCCCCTGGCCGGACCCCGAACGCCAGTCCCTCGGCGGTCTTGATGGGCACGATCAGGACTCCGTCTGGGAGGTCTTCGCTGAAGAAGTACCAAACTCTTTGTGTCGGTGGCGCCGTCATGCAGCCTCCCCCATCTCCCGCTCACGCGTTCGATTTGCGGCTTAGACCAGCATCCTTTCATTTCGAAGGATGTCCGAGAATGATCGCACCACGAGCCCCAAATCTCCACAGTCAGCTGACAATCATCACTGAGAGTGACGCACAGGGGAACGCCTGACTCATTGGTCATCATCCGTTTGCGGTGCAACCATCGAGTCGATCAGGCGCAGCAGGCGCTCCCGCTGGTCGGCGGGCAGCTGGTCGAGTTTGCGCACGTAAGCGACTGCTTCGCCTGTTCCTGAGCGGAGCGGCTCCACGCCATGGAACTGAGCGCCGGCCGCATCCTGGAGGCGCTCAACGGACAACCGCGCGGCCGCCGCCAGGGCGACGAGTTCCTCATAGACTGGCGGCGTGACTTTCTGCCCCGTCTCGAGGCGGTAGATCCAGCCACGCGTAACCCTCGTGCCGGTGTCGGGATCGACGGCCTTGGCCGCGAACACGTCAAGGCTCTCGCGCAGTTCGGCCCGGCGGCCACGGATCAGGTCCGACAGCTGTGTGCGTTCAGGACCGCTCACCGTCTCACCGGGGTTTCCATCCGTAGCCGCCATGGCGCTCATCCTGCCACTCCTGTGCTCTGTGAGATTCAAGGGCCGTTCAGGGTCTCTCTACATCTCGTAGATGTACGGGCAGGTCAGACGGTGCACTCATTCAACACACCGAATGGATTGTTCATCACATCGGCAACCTTCGCCAGGTCGCACAGGGTCATTGGCCGATTACCGCCGCGCGCCCCCGATCCGTTCAACGTGCTAGACAAGACGTTCAACTCATGGAATGCTCACAGCCACGCCATTCAACTCGTTGAATGATCTGTAGCACGAGGTGAACGTGAGCAACGAGCAGAACACACCACCACCCACCATGTACGCGGTCGACAGCCCCGACCGACTGAAGACTCTGATGGAGCGCACCGGCACCGGGCAGGCCGTCACCAGCCGGGAGCTGGCAACGCTGGCCGGTGTCGCCCACGGCACCATCGGCGCCCTGATGGCCGGCACCCAGCGCGCTGTCCCCGAGCCGAAGGCCAGGGCCATCGCCACCGCGCTCGGCGTCGACCTGCTGGTTCTGTGGGTCCCGCTGGAGCGCAGCGGACGCACCTTCATTCCCGCGCAGGCCGCCGTATGAGCACCACCACGGCTCTCACCCCGGAAGAGGTCCGTGCGCTTCCGGCCATGGTCAACAGCAAGACCGCGTTCGCGGCGGTGGCCGTCGGCGAGACGCTCGGATACGAGCTGATCAATAGCGGTGAATTCCCCGTCGAGGCCGTGAAGTTCGGGCGCACCTACCGCTTCCGCAAGGCCGATCTGCTGGCCTTCCTCGGCCTCACCGAGGCCGCCGACGCCGAAGCCGTACCGACGCCTGCTACGGCCGACTGACCCGCCACTGAATGCGCCGAAGGCCCGCCCGACTTCCCGGCCCGGCGAGCCCCGACCGGCGCCCCTACCAACCAGAAAGCAGAGGTCACCGTGACCACTGACGTTACCGAAAAGGCCGCCGAGCGCACTACTGCGGCCACCCACATCACCAGCTTCTGGACGCGCAAGACCGAGGTTCGCTCTTCGACGCCGACGCTGAACGCCTGCCTGTACATCGACCCCGCGGGCATGGGCGGCGGCACCTCGCTGACGCTGATGTTCCCGTCGAACACCCCGCTCGCCGAGCAGATGGCCCTCGCGGACCGCGTCCTGGCCGGCGTTCAGCAGTGGCGGGACGGCATCGCCGAGGCCGCCGAGAAGCGGCGGAACGCCGAGGACGAACTCGCCGCCGCCCGCGAGGAGATCGCCCGCCTGAAGGCGGAGCGCGACGGCGGTGAAGCCGAGTGAACGCCGCCGAGTTCAACGCCCTGTACGAGGTCGGCGTCCCCGTGTTCGCCTTCCCGGGCGCCCGCCCGGAGGACGACGCGAAGGCCACGCGCCTCGTGACCCGCACCCGCTCCAAGGCGTCCTTGCTCAGCGGTCACACGGATGTCGTCTGGGTCGACGGGCACAGCTCCTGCATCGCCCTCACCCACGTCGACGTGGTGACGGAAGCCGAGTGGGAGGCGGCGAAGCAGGACCTGCGCCACGCCGAGCTGGTGGCGTTGCGGAATGACGCGCTGAACATGCGTGGAGTGCTCTCTCCGAACGGCGGTGCCCGCAAGGTTCCGATGCCGCTGGGCGAAACGCTCACACCGGCTGTGGAGTGGCTGGTCAACCGCGTCGCCGAGTTGGAGGCAGAGCGGCACACGACGAACGAGGCGCTGGACGACGCGGCCAAGGCACTGCGGGCGCAGCGTGATCGGATCGCCGCGCTGGAGGCCGCCGCTGTCGAGGGCCGGGCCGCGCTCGCCGCCTTCTGCCACGACCTCCAGGACCCCGGTACGGCAGCGCTCGGCGCGCTGTTCCTGCTCCAGCAGGCCACCACCGGCACACCCATGCAGACGGGCGAGACGTTCCCGAAGGTCTACCGGGCGCAGCACGACTCGATCGTCATGGGCCTCTACCTCACAGCCGACGCCGCCCGCGAGCACTGCGAGGCGGAAGAGCGCCGGACCTGGTCCTCGGCCGTGGACCTCGCCTTCGACTGGATCGAGGATGAAGAGGACGGCGTCTTGGAGATGACCGTGACGGTCGACGGCGCGGAGTACGAGACCGGGTACGAGGTCACCGCTCTGGAGATCGCGTCCGCCTACGACCCGGACGCCGACGAGTGACCGCCATCGCGCCCGAGCCGGGCTTCCTCGAGGACCTGCCGCCGATGCCGGAGACCGCCGAGCCGGTGCTCCTGCCCGGCCTGCTGCACGGCCTCGGTCTGAGCGTCCACCCGGTCCCCGCCTGGATCACGGACCCGGAACTGATCGCCTCCATCGAGGCCGGCCTCATCGACATCCCCGACGACTTCAACACCGCCACCAGGGAGCGGCCGTGAGCGACTACGACGACCTGACCATCCATGACGTGATGAGTGCCGCCGAGCTCGCCGAGGACGAGCGGGACGCCGAACTGCGCCTGGACGCCGCCGACGAGGAGCGCGCGTTGGAGGCCGAGGCCGACGACCACGACGACGAGCCGTGCGGCGAGGGCATGTGCAACTGCCACTGCGGCGAGGGCCACGTCTGCGGCTGCGACTGCTGGCGGTGCGACGAGTGCATGCAGACCCGCGAGTACTGCCAGTGCGACGAGGACGGTGAGTGGTGAGACTCTCCCTCGCCGGTACCGGCCTGCACCGGTACTCCCGCCAGCACTGCCGTCACGACCGTGACGCTGCCCGCGCCGAGGTCCTCCGGCTGGAGGCCGTGATACGGGGTCTCGACACGACCGTCATCGAGCAGGGCGAGCGCATCGCCCAGCTCGAGGCGGACGCCGTCGACGTCTCCGTGGAACGCCAGCTCCGGGAGCGCGCCGAGGAGCACGCCGCCGAGGTCGAGCAGGAGTTCCTCGCGTTGAAGGCCCGCGTCGACAACGAGCACGCGATCAGCGTGCCGCGGTGGCGGCGTCCGGTCGACGAGGACGACAAGCCGACCGAGCCCGCGGGCATAGAGGTCCGCACCCTGCGCGAAGCGTTCGCCGCGCGCACCGCCTGAACCCCATCTGCTGTCCGACCCGGCGGTGACCACTCCCGCCCGGCCGGCCTCCAATCCAGGAGAACTTCGTGTCCATCACGATCAACGCCAAGGACCTGCGCCGAATGTTCGAGCAGGTCACCCCGCACATGGACGACCCCGAGAACTGGGTTCCGGTCATCTCGTCCATCCGGCTCGAATCCCGCGATGGCTGGCTGTACGCGGTCGCCAGCGACCGCTACACCATCGCCGTCGCCCGGTGCCCGATCGTGGCCGAGCGCAGCTGCGTCGGCCACATCCCCGGCCGCCTGGTGGCAGCCTTCACCGCGCTGGTCGACGCGGCTGCCGAGTGCGCGGACGACGTCACCCTCACCCTGCCCCCCGTCGCCGCCGAGGGCATGTGCACCCTCAAGCTCTCCACCGTCGGCCGGAAACAGCTGACGGTCGAGTACGAGCCCGACGACTACAAGACCTTCCCGGACTGGCGGAAGGTCCTGTACTCCGTGCTCACCGCCCAACCTGGGCAGATCCCGCTCACCGGCTTCACAACACGCTTCCTCGCCCGATGGCAGCACGCTGGCGAGAAGCTCATCGTCTGGCAGGAGGCCGGCGACAAGCCCATGCTCCTGCTGGGCGACGACCGGTTCGTGGGCCTGCAGATGCCCACCAGCGCGTACCGGGACGGAGCGAAGCGCGAGGAGATCGCGGCCGCGTGGACTGCGGCCACCGTTCCCACCGCTGTGGTTCATGGCTTCACCTACGACCTCGACAAGACGTGGGAAGACCGACACGGCGACCCGTGGACGTACTCCGGGAACGAGATGCCGGACGGCATGCCGCTGATGGTCATCGAGGGCATCGAGGACGACCCGCACCCGCTGGACCGGCTCATCGACCAGTACGGGCCGCTGTACGCAGCTGACCTCTGACCACCCGAAGCCGGCCGCGTCGAGCCTCCCCCTGACTCGGGTTCCGCGGCCCAGGTCAGGGCCCGCCCACCACGTCCCCCCCTGCGGGGCGGGCCCTGGCCGCCCACACCGAGAGAGCGAACACCATGAGCACCACGAAGAGACCGCTGATCCTCGCGGCCACCGATGTCGAATCCACCGGCCTGGACCCGTTCTTCCACGATGCGTGGGAGGTCGCGGTCGTCCTCCGCGTCGACGGCAAGGACACCGAGCACGTCTTCCGGATCGAGCCGGATCTCACGAACGCTGAGGCCGACGCCCTGCGGATCAACCGCTACCACGAGCGGACCGGCGCTCCCGACTGGGTGTGGGACGACCGGGAGGCCGCCGCCCGCCAGTTGCACCAGCTGCTAGACGGCGCCGTGATGATCGGCTCCAACCCGTCTTTCGACGCCGAGATGCTGACGAACCTGCTGGGCAGGTACTTCGCGACGCCTCGGCCGTGGCACTACCGGACCGTCGACATCGCCACGCTGGCGGCGGGCTACCGGTACGGGCAGCGGGAGAGCGGCGCATACGGCGGCGACTTCGCGTTCTCTCGTGACCTTCCGTCTCTGCCCTTCTCCTCGAGGAGCCTGTCGCGGGCGGTCGGTGTCGAGCCGCCCGGCGACGGAGTGGCCCACACCGCCCTCGGCGACGCGCGGTGGGCGATGTCCGTCTTCGACGCGGTGACGGGCGGTGGGCTGTGAACGGTCAGCAGCTCCAGTTCTCCGAGCCCGCGCCCGGCACCGTCAGCATCGCTGCCGGTGAGGCGGCGAAGGCTGACGGGATGGCGGCCGCCGCCGCGAACACCACGGTCGAGTGGGCCGACGCGTGCGCGGCCGCCATCGAGGAGATGGCCCGCCGGGGCGACGTGTTCCAGGCCGCCGACCTGATCGCCGAGGGCCTGGTCGACGAGCCCGACTCCCCGAACCGGTGGGGGCCCGCGTTCCTGCGGGCGTCCCGGGCCGGGGTCATCGAGGCGGCCGGGGTCCAGCAGTCCCGTCGGGCGACCGTGCACCGGTCGCTGTGCCGGGCCTGGCAGGGCACCGCCGCGTACCGGAACGGGGCGGCGGCATGAACGGCACCGGAGAGTTCAGCCCCGACATGGGCCCCGGCCCGTACATCACCAACGCGTCCCTCATCTCTCTCGCCTTGCTGGTCACCGTCACGGCGGTCGGCGTCCTCATCGCCGTGACGGCCGCCGTGTGCGCCGTCCGTGACCGGCGGCGCCGGCGCCGTGCCGCCGAGGCGGACCTTCCCCGCTACAGCAGGGACGAAGTCGACGCGCACCTCGACTGCCTCGCCACCCACGATCCGGAGGTGGAAGCCGCGCTCGCCCGGCTGGACGCCGCCGTGCGCGGCCAGCGCAAGGGGGAGCAGTCATGACGAGCCGCCAGGACGACGAGCTGATGGTGTCGGCCGTCGGCACCCGGCGCCGCCTGCAGGCGCTCGCTGTGGCGGGCTGGCCGCTGGCCCGTATCGCCCGCGAGACCGGCGAGACCCCGGGCGCGCTGGCGCTGGCGCTGACACCGACCGCGGCCACGGTGACCGTCAGCACCGCCCGCGCGGTGGCCGCCTTCTACACCCGTTACCAGCTCGCCAGTCCCGGCCTGCACGGCGTGTCCCACGTCCACGCCCGCCAGGCCCGGGAGAAGGCGACGAGGGCCGGGTGGGCGCCGCACGGAGTGTGGGACGACGACACCATCGACGACCCGGCCGCGCGTCCCGAGTGGACCGGCCACTGCGGAACCACCCGCGGCGCCGAACTCCACGAGCGGCACAACATCCCGCTCTGCCCGCCCTGCGAAGCCGCCCTGTACCGCCGCCAGCTGCGCAACGCAGCCCGCGAGCGCCGCGCCCTCACCCGCGCTTGAGAGAACTGAGAGACCCCTGTGAGCGACGACCGCGTGCAGTCCGTCCGCAACGCGTGGACCAACGCCCTCCGGGCCGAGGTCCTGCGCGTCGGCCGGCGCATCCCCGAGGTGGCGCGCGTCGCCACCGTCGGGATGTGGATCGCTACCTACGCGGACGCCGACGGCTCCAACGCCTTCCCCGGCCGGGACACCCTGGCCACGCTCGCCGGATGCTCGCAGGAGACCGTCACCCGGGCCGTGAAGGTCCTCATGGGCGTCGGTGTGCTCACCCGCAAGCGCCGGCCGAACGCGTCGGCCATGTACCAGCTGCTGCTCCCGCTCGGGTCCAAGGGCCTGGACTGGGACAGCCACATCCATCACATGACGGACACCCGCCAGCGCAAGGCGCACGCCAAGGCCAAGGCGGAACGCATCGCCGAGGTCACCCGGACAGCGTCCACGGACGCTGTGGAAAACCCTGGGGACACCACCCCGGACAGCGTCCGTGGACGCGTTCCGGACAGCGTCCGCAGCGGGGGTTCCGAACCTCCCAGACCGGATCCGGACAGCGTCCGTGGACGCCCCCGGACAGCGTCCGTGGACGCGTTCCGGACAGCGTCCGCGGCGGGGGTCTACCAGTACAGCCCTACCTCCGGTAGGGACCCACTCCCCGACCACACTCTGGCTGGCCTTTCACCTCAGCCACCGAAGCGCGCACGCGAGGCCGTGAAAGACGAGTCATCGACGGGTCAGGCAGGTGACGCGGCCAAGCCGCGCGACGCGGCCCTCGCCGCCGTCCTCGCCCGCGAGCCGCTCGCCCGCTGCGCCGACCCCGAGTGCGGCATCCCACTGCCCTACGGCGCCACTGGCCTCTGCGAAGGCTGCGCCGCCTACTACGCCGACCACGAACGGCACAGCGCATGACCATCGCCGCCCTCCGCGCTCTCCTCAACGAGATCGACGCCCAAGGCGGCCCCGAAGCCGCCCGCCAGGGCCGCCTCCACCTCCCCGCCGAAGGGATCAACGAACCGATGAACACGACCATGCACGCCGCCCAGGCCGCCAACCCTGACCAGCTGCCCGTCGGGAAGCTCCTCGCCTGGGGCGACGCCCACCTCGACCCCGACATCCAGGACCAGGCCGCCCGAGCCCGCGCCGCCCTGGCCGGCCTCCGCAACCGGTACGCCGCCGACCAAGAACTGACCGCCATCACCACCGAGGCCCAGCAGCTGGAGAAGCGCCTCGCCGAACTCCGAGCGCGCGAAGCCGAACTGGCCCCTGCCCCCGCGAAGAAGAAGCGGGCCCCTGTCACCCGCGACTACGACACCCGCACCGTCCGCGCCTGGGCCGATGCCAACGGCGTCGACTGCCCCCGCGTCGGCCAGATCCCCAAGCGCGTCCTCGACGCCTGGCGTGCCGTCCAGCCCACCCCGCCGACCACCATCGCCCACCACGGAAGGCGCAGCGCATGAAACCGCCCGTCCCGTACTTCGGGTCCAAGCAGACGGTCGCTCCGTGGATCGTGTCGCTGCTGCCCGACCACGAGCACTACGTCGAGCCCTTCGCCGGCGGACTGTCCGTCCTGCTGGCCAAGCGGCCCTCACAGATGGAGACCGTCAACGACCTCGACGGCCACCTCATGACCTTCTGGCGCGTCCTCCGCAACCAGCCCGAGGCCCTGATACGCGTCTGCGCGCTCACGCCCCACAGCCGCGCCGAACAGGTCGCCGCCTACGGCCCGCTCGACAGCGAAGACGAAATCGAAGTGGCCCGCCGCGTCTGGGTGCGCCTCACCCAGGGACGCTCCGGCATGCTCCGGCGCACCGGATGGCGCCACCACGTCCACCCCGCCGGAAGCGCCACATCGATGCCCGGCTACCTCGAGGCCTACGTCGACCGCATGGCCGCAGCTGCGGAACGCCTGCACGCCGTGTCCCTCGAATGCCTGCCCGCCCTCGACCTCATCGCCAAATACGGCAGCCACCCCAGCGTCCTGCTCTACGTCGACCCGCCCTACCTCGGATCCACACGTGGCTGGGGACGCCAGTACCAGCACGAGATGAAGACCGACGACGAACACCGCGCCCTCGCGGCCGCACTCACGGACTGCCACGCCGCAGTCATCCTGTCCGGCTACCACTCGCCGCTCTACGACGAGCTGTACGAGGGCTGGCACCGGTACGAGCAGGCATCCATGACCGGCAACGCCAAGACCGCCAAGGACCGCACCGAAGTGCTCTGGTCCAACCGACCACTCGGCGTCCAGGCCGGTCTCTTCGACCGCAACGCCGCCTGCCTCACCGACCCACGAAAGGCACAGGGATGACCGATGGGACACCACCAGGGCGCCCCGATGCCCGCCAGCATCCGCCACGCCTTCCGCGCCCGCGCGCACCCCGCCCGCTCGATCCCCTGTCCCCACGAGCCGTGCCACGCCCGCGCACACCAGTCCTGCCGGGTCGCCGTCAACGGCCGCGTCCTCACCAAGCCCCACGCCAGCCGCATCAGCAAGTGGGCCGTCACCACCGCCTGCTGCCCCGAATGCCAGGTCCAGCCCGGCATTCCGTGCCACGACAACGGCATCGCCCGCGCCGCCGCCCACCCGCGCCGCATCCAGGAAGCAGAGGTGACCCTGACGTGAACGCCCTCGAACGCCTCCTGCTGGAGGAAATCCCCACCCGGCCCGCCCCCGCCATCCACAGCCAGTGGACGAAGCAGGAACAGGACCGGCACTGGGAAGACCTGGCCGACGGGCTCGGCATCCCCTGCCGTCCCCGCCCGGAACACCCGCCGACCGACCAGGCAGCAGCGTGACCCCCGGGGACGGTGCGGCCGAGAGCGGCCCGAAGTGCATGGCGTGCGGGCGTCTCCTGCGCGACGACGAGTCCAAGCGGCTCCGCCTCGGTCCGGTCTGCCGTCGGCGCCTCACGGACCTCCTGGCGCCCCGCCCCCGCATCGTCGGCACCCACACCGCCGGACCCCACCCCCAGGCCATCCCCGCCCGCGTCACCGCCCAGCTCGCCTTCGACATCTGGGACGACCAGGACGACGACGAGCAGCCGGCCAGCCGCCGCATCACCGACGTACCGACAGGAGCACTCCTCTGATGAGCTACCCGACCCTCTTCACCACCCCCGGCGTCCGCCAGTTCGCCGAGGACGTCGACACCGAGCGGCAAGCGCAGCTCGCCAAGTGGGGCGACCAGCACCACCCCGACGGCACCGGCTACGACGGCAGCAACATGCACGCCGACTTCTGGCGCCAGCGCTGCCAGGACGCGTTTGCCGACGGCGAGGGAACGTGGGGCCACGTCCTGTTGGAAGAGGTCTTCGAGGCCATTGCCGAGCAGGACCCGGCCACACTGCGCGCCGAGCTGATCCAGGTCGCCGCCGTCTGCGCTGCTTGGATCGCCGACCTCGACAGCCGCGGCGCCTGATGACCGCACACCCCATCCCCGAGAACGGCCACTGCTGGTGGCTGGTGAGCGGCAAGGAACGCCGGCTACACGCCATCCGCGGGCACGAGTTGACCGCCCAGGAGATGCGCACCGCCATCGACGAGTGCCGCCACATCCCGGCCCGGGCCGTGTGCGGACTGCATCGCCGCTGGTGGATGCCCGGCCTCTTCAGCCGCCTCGGCCGGCGCCGCTGCGTCCCCTGCTGCCGCGCCCTCGTCTTCCCGGCCGGCTACGGCACCCCCGCCAACGAGCAAGACATCCGGAGGGACCTGGCAGCATGAACGACCGCCCTACCGCCAGCACCATCACCGACGAGCAGCTGGACGCCCTGTACGTCGAGCGGGACCGCCTCAAGGCAGCCATCCTCGACATCGACGCACACGCCACGCCCATGGGCCTCGCCGACCCGAACGACCCTGAGGGCAACCCGCATCACTACGCCGTCACCGTTGGCGCCCTGCACCGCGCGCTCGGCAAGGTCGGGCACACGGCCGCGCCGTGCACCGCCGAGGCCGCCATTGAGCGGGTGCGCGCGCTGCACCGGAAGGCCAACAACGGCACCACGTGCGTCTACTGCGCGCACGGCCAGCGCGTCGGCTACGACACTGATTGGCCGTGCGACACCATCCGCGCCCTGGATGGCACCGAGCCCACCCCGGAGGCGTGACCCAGTGACCTGCGCGCTCTGCGGCAACACGACCCGCGGCCACCTGTGCACCCGCCACCGGGACCAGCTCGCCGCCGGGCTGAAGGAACTGCCCGCCCTGTACGCCGAGGTCGGCGAATGCCTCGTACCCCGCCGCTCCAACTGGGGCGACATCATCCCCACCCGGGGCAGCGCCGGCCCCCGCTCACCCATCAACGAAGACGTCCTCGACAACATCAACTGGGTGCGCGCCGCCGAGATGATGCGCAGCTGGCGCGAGGACGTGCGCCGCGTCCGCTGGCCCCACCGCGGCGCCCCGCCGCCCGGCAGCCTCGCCGACGACTGCCGGTGGCTGGCCGCACAGCTCGACTGGATCAGCGACGCCTACCCGGCGGCCGGCGACCTCGCCCGCGAGGTGTGGACCCTGGAGCAGCAGGCCCGCCACATCGTCGGCGACCCGCTGCCCCGCCGCAAGGTCATAGGCCAGTGCATCAGCATCACCGACGAGGCGGGCACCGTGTGCGGGGCGACCATCACCCACCTCGCCGGGGAATCCCGGCTGGTGTGCGGGGTCTGCCACACCGTGTACGAGGGGCAGCAGGACCTGCTCCTGCTGCTGCACTACCAGCCGGAGCCCGTATGACTATCGCAGACCCCCTTGTATATAACAGGGGGTGTGATAACCTCGGAGAGGTGGAAACGCCCCCATGGCGGGACCGCGTCCGTGCGGAGGATGAGCTGCTGGAACAGCTCGAAACCCAAGCGGACGAAGCCCGCAGACGACGAGCGATCGCCCTGAACGAAGGGGCCGAAGAACTCGGCAGCGTGTACGCCGTGGCGAAGGACCAGCACCTCAGCTGGACCGCCGTCGCAAACGCGATCAAGAAGTACACAACCGAATAGACCGCGAGGGCCGGACGACAGCTCCCCGGGTGCTGGAACACCCGAGGGCGCGCGCGCCGCCCGACCCTCTACCGAACATCCTGATTACGCCAGGAGTCGGCATGGCCGATCATTTCGCGCGCCCTTCCCGGGCCGCAAGTTCCGAACGCGTCGCTGAACTGCACCGCCTCGCCCACGAGGACTACCTCATCGGCCAGGCCGAGCGCGCAGCCGCCCGCACCAACCCCTCCTACGCTGCCTTCGCCGTCGCATCCGCGGTCCCGGCCGCCGAGCCGACCGACCTCGAGGTCGCCATCCGCGTCGGCCAGCAGCTCCTCGACAGCGACCAGCTGCCGTCCGTCCGCGAGGCCCTCCGCCTCCTGCTCCGCGCCCTCGGCGCCGAACCCACCGCCACGCCGGCCGCCGCCGTACCGGCCGCGCCCCGCTGCCCCGCCGCTCACCCCGACGACCCCACCCTGTGCACCGGGCCCGCCGTCGTCACCGTCCTCGACCGCCACAACGCGGGCGCCGACGGCTGCGAACACCACGCCGCCCGGCTCCTCGCCTCCCTCGACGGCGGCCGCGTGTACGGCCTCCCCGACGCTCCGGCCGGCGCCGCGATCCGCGTCTTCAAGGCAGCCGCCATCACCCGCCCCTACGCCTGGATCCAGCGGGGTGAGGGCCAGTGAGCTTCCGTGACCGGCTCCGGGACTACGTCGCCGACCAGGTGACCGACAGCGACGGCTCGCCCGCCCTCGCCCGACGCGCCACCCAGCTTTGCGCCGTGTCCGCGCACGTGGCCGCCGACCACTCCACCGCGGCCGCCGCCGGTATCGCCGTCCTCGGCGCCGCCGCCGTGGCCGCCGAGGGCGCCCTGTCCACCTTCGCCTACCCGCCCGGCGACTACGCCACGTTCCGCGAGGGGGACCAGTGAGCACCCGCGAACTCACCCGCGGTCAGGCCGTCGTCCTCGGCGCGGCCGCCGTCGCCATGGTCGTCGTCGGCGCCTTCGGCGCCTGGGGCACCTACACGAACGCCGGTGCCGCGTTCCACCGGCAGGCCACCGCGGCCGGTGTCGTCGCGGCCGGCGAGGGTCTCACCCTGATCCTCGCCCTGATCATGCTGGGCAGGACCATGCTGAACATGCCCTCCCCGGCCGTGGTCCGCGGCGGCATGTGGCTCGCCCCCCTCACCGCCAGCCTCATCGGCATCGCCATCGCCTCCGACATCCGCGAGGCCGCCGTGTACGCGGTCACCCCGCTCGCCATGTCCGGCGCCGCCGAAGGACTCGGCCTGATCGCCCGCTCGATCGTCGTCTACCGCACCGGCATCGACGCCGAGACGATCCGCCGCAACGCGGACGTCGCCCGGCAGCTCGCCTACCAGCGGGCCGTGGCCGACGGCCACCCGGGCGGATGGCGGAAGAAGTCCGCGGTCCGCCGCTACTGGCGTCTCGCGAAGTACGTGGGCGTCGGCGACACCGAACTCGGCGCCGGCCTGGTTGACGTGCAGCGCGTCCGCGTCCGCGACGGAGCCGACGCGGCCCTCGCCACCATGTACGGCGCTGCCACACCCACCCTGGAAGCCGCAACACCGGACCGGGCCGTCTCCAAGACCGTGTTCGCCACCGACGTCCTACGGGCCCGGTTCGCGGGCATGGACCCTACCGAGGCGATCCGGGTTGCGGCCGACGCGCGACCTGATGCGGACGCGGTCGAACTGGCCGCGATCCTCAGCACCTACGGCGTGAACGTCGACCCGGTCGCGGTCGCCCTGGTCCTCGGCCAGCAGCCCGCCGAGTACACCGTCGACCGCCCTGATGCGGCTGTTGCACCCCAGGTCAAAGAGCTGGCCGCGCTCAACCTTCAGGGCGCGATCGAGGAGGCCGCAACAGCCCTCGGCGACGACGCCTCGCCCCGCGACATCGCCGGACACCTCGAGCAGCACCGGCGGCTGATCGTCCCCGAGAACCACATCCGCACCGCCCTGTCACGGGCCGCGAAGAAGACCGAGACCGAGCCGCCCGCAACGCCCCGCAACACCGACATGGAAGGCGGGTACGCCTGATGCGCGCGCTCCTCTTCGGCGCCCTCCTCGGGGTCCTGCTCCTCGCCTTCCCGTCCGTCATCACCCTCGCCGCAGCCGTTCTTGCGGCGGCCGCGGCCAAGGCCGCCCCGCCCGTGCTCGCCGCCACCGTGGCGGTCCGCACGCTCCTGCCCCGGGTGCGGAGGTGGGCGCGATGACCGACGACGCCCTGAAGAAGGCTGAGGCCGCCGTCCGCGCCGCCGAGGCGGACACCGACATCGCCCGGATCGTCGCGGCCGTCCTCGCCACCCAGCAGGCCACCCAGCAGCAGGCACCCGCCCCGGCTCCGGCCGCCAAGACCGAGTTCGACAGCCGGAAGTGGCTCACCATCGGCGGCCTCGGGATCGCCGGCGGCCTGGTCGCCTCCCTGTTCGCGGTCGCCGTCGCCATCGGCGCCGTCGCTGTGGCGATCCTCGCCCTGGTCCTCCGCTCGATCTGGCAGGACTTCCAGAAGGGCCGCTGACCTGCCCGTCCGTCCCACAGACCTCCTCTGAGGAGGTCTGTCGGGCGGTGGGGCCGGACCAGCCGAGCCCGCCACCAGGAAGGACCACGCGGTGAAGAGCAAGCAGGAACAGATCCAGAACTACGAGCAGGGCGCCGCCGAGTGCCGGGCGCTACAGAGGGCCGCGCAGCAGGCCGGCCGGTACGACGTGGCCGCCCGTCACGCCGAGGCGGTCGACGCGAACCTCGACAAGGTCAACGAACTGAAGGAGCAGGACCGCTGATGGGCGGCCTGATCTTCGGCTTCGACGCCGACGGCGAGATGACCACACCCGCCGACCAGCTCGCACAGCAGGACGGCATCCAGGTCGAGACGTTCACGGTCAGCCCCGGCGAGACCGTCACCGACGAGACCGGCGACATCAGCAGCACCTACACCGCAACCCGAGAGGACACCTGACATGGGCCGCAACTACGCCTGGTCCGCCCGCATCGACGGCAGGACGGTCGCCGACGGCACCGTGACCGGCGCCAACGACCACACCCCCGACCGAGTCGAGCGTGAGGCGCAGCTGGCCGTCTCCCTGAAGGCCGGCGTCGACCGCGGCCAGGTCGACGTCACCGTTGAGGAGAAGAAGCCCCTGCGGCAGCAAATCGCCGAGGCCCGCGCCGCCCGCAAGGGGAAGTGACCATGGCCGAGCCGAAGCTGACCCTGCGCGAGAGGGCCGCCATCGTGCGCCTCGAACTCAAGGGCATCCGGCGCGCCGCCGCCGGCATCACCCATCAGCCCGGCCTGGACCGTGAGGTCGAAGCCATCTACCGCAAGGCCCGCGAACGCGACGCCAAGAACAAGTAGAGCCCCCGGGGACGGCGTCCAGCCTCCACAGCAGCCGCCGTCCCCGGGCCCCAGATCCGCAACGCAGCACGCCACGAACCGGAGAGAACATCATGACGGACACCGCCCCCGAGCGGGTCAACGGGCACACCGCGCCGGCGGTCTCCCTGCTCAAGTTCGCCCCCGAGGACACCCAGGACACACCCCAGGACGCGCAGGACGCCCCCGCCCCCGCAGCCGTCCCCGAGCGTCCTGCCACAGCCCGGCCCCGGCGCCGCCTGCGCATCGACCACCTGCGCCGCGCCGTCGTCGAGATCCGCGAGAACGACGGCTACCGGTTCGTCGTCCGCCACGGCGCCTACCTGATCGGCGGCACCCGCATCCTCACCCGCCGCGCCTGGGACGCCCGCACCACCGCCCGCCACGAACGGATGATGCGCGCCGCCGAAGCCGCCGGACAGCAGGACATCGCCCGGGACTGGGAACAGCGCGCCTACATCTACCGCCAGTCCCGCCACCGGCGCCGCATGGAACTCCTCCAGCTCGCCATCAACGCACCCAAGGCCATCGCCGCAGGCACCGCAGGCGGGGCCGGTGTCCTGCTCATGCTCGGCATCATGCTCGCCTGGGCCAACCACGACGCGCACGACGTCCTCACCCCGATCCGCGCCACCATCGCCTTCGTGGCCTGGGTCGCGTTCATCGCCGGCGTCATCTGGAACCCGCTCCTCACCGCCCTCCCGTGGATCGCCCTCACCGGCGTGTGGGCCGTCGGCCGCCACCGGCACACCGCCCCCACCTGGGCCCTGCCCGGAGACCCCGAGCAGCGCGACGTCGTCCCCGACGAGAACGCCATCCTCAAGGCCCTCGGCAACCTCGGCATCGCCCCCCTGAACAAGGCCATCAAGGACGGCTGGCAACCCCGATGGGTACAGCCCACCACCCGGTCCGGAAACGGCTGGCACACCCAGCTCCAGCTCCCCATGGGCGTCACCGTCGAAATGATCAACCAGAAGAAGAACATCCTCGCCCACAACCTGCTGCGCAAGCCCGTCGAGGTCTGGCCCACCGAACCCCCCAAGCAGCCCGGCGTCCTCGACCTATGGGTAGCCGACCAGGGCTCCCTGTCCGGCGCCGTACCCCCGTGGCCGCTCCTCACCGAAGGAACCGTCGACTACTTCAAGGGCGTCCCCGTCGCCGTCTCCCAGCGCGGCGACAGCATCATCGGCAAGCTCATGGCCGCGAACTGGATGGTCGGCGGCATCATGGGCAGCGGCAAGACGTCCATCGTCGTCGCCCTGCTCCTCGGCGCAATCCTCGACCCCCTGGTCATCGCCGAGGTCTACTGCATGGCCTACAACGTCGACTTCGACCCGCTCAAGCCCCGCCTGCGCGTCCTGGTCAAGGGCGACGACGACGAGGACATCAAGGCCGCCCTGGTCGCCCTGCGCAACCTGCGCGACGAAGTCACCGAACGCGGCAAGCTCCTCGAGGACCTCGGCGGCGACGCCACCAAGGTCACCCGCGAACTCGCCCTCCGCGACCCGCGGATGCGCCCGAAGGTCGTCGTCTTCGACGAGTGCCACGAGCTGTTCATGCACAAGGAGTACGGCAAAGAGGCCGCTGAACTGGCCATCAAGGTGATGAAGAAGGCCCGCAAGGTCGCCATCACCCTCGTCTGGGTCACCGTCTCCCCGACCGCCGACAGCCTCCCGCGCGACGTCACCCGCAACACCAGCCACCGGGTGGCGTTCGCGGTCGGAGACCACGTCGCCAACGACGGCCTGCTCGGCTCCGGCCGCCACAAGGCCGGCATCACCGCCACCACCCTCATCCCCGGCGAGGACGTCGGCACCGCCGTCACCGTCGGTTTCACCAACAAGGCGTTCGAGGTCATCCGCGCCCACTACATCGCCCGCGACCCCGAGAAGAACATCGACGAGGTCACCCCGGTCGTCGAACGGGCCATGGCTCTGTACGACGGCACGGCCGCCCCCGAGGCGCCCGCGTTCCAGCCCGTCGACCACCTCGCCGACATCCTTACCGCCCTCGGACAGGCACCGCGCATGCGCACCCAGGACGTCCTCCACCGCCTCGCCGACCTCAACCCCGCCGAGTACGACGGCTGGTCCTTCCGCGACCTCAAGGCCGTCCTCGACGACTGCGGCCACGGCGAGTACAAGACGGGCGGCGTGATGCACGTCAGCCGTCAGCGCATCATGGACGCCCTCGCCGACCGCGAAACCGACCAGGGAGGCGGCGACGACTGAGGGAGTTCTCCCCACCCGCCTCCCCTAACCGCCTCCCTGTACATGACCTGCGGAAACGCCCATTCAGGGAGGCAAGGGAGGCACCATCCGGGACGCGCGGGGAACGGGAAACAGGCGCCTGTGGATCCCTGCCCGCGCCTCCCTCCCTGCGAGAGGATGACTGCATGAGCCACCGCCCCTACCCGCGCGCCGACCGCGCCCGGCACCAGGTCGACCGCCACGCGAAGCCGACACCCGCCCTGTCGGACAGCGAACGCTTCAAGCTCGGCATCGCGGCCCTGCGCGCCGCATCGTGGACCGCGCAGGAACTCGTGGACCACTGGCAGCGCGCACTACGGCCACGCCCGGCGAAGGGATGAGCCCATGAGACGTGAGCCCACCTTTGCTCGCCTCGATCAGCTGGCCGCCTGGCATGAGCAGCAGGCCGATCCGCTTGCCCGGCCGTTTCGCCGAGGGGTCGAGATCTTGGAGCACCAGCAGTCTGCCGCCCTCTTCCGCCGCATGGTCGGCAACCGAGCAGCCACCGACCCGAATCGGCTCAACCTCGTCGGCATGCTGCCCTTGGACGCCCCCGGCCGCTGGTGTGAACGCCACGGCTACCGGTGCACCGTCTCAAACGGCAGCATCGGCGTCATGGCCCAACGCAGCGACGAGCCGCCGGTCGTCGCCCGGCTCGGTGACACCCTCGTCTGGAACGGAGAGAAGATCACCGTGCAGGAGCGGCCGGGTCTGGTGACACCACCGCGAGAGGATGACGCCATGGGCGAACTGGTGCAGTGGCTCGGCGATCAGCTCGACGAGGACGAGCGGATCGCTCAAGCCGCTTGCTGGGACGAGTGGTCGGACGTCTGGACCGCCCGGCCGCCCCAGGCGAGTTACGAGCGGTACACCGTCGTCGACTACCTGGACGACGTCGTTGTGGCAGTGACCCCTGAGAACGCAGACGCCGACAGCGTGGGCCAGCACGTCGCCCGCCACGATCCGGCACGGGTGCTGCGTGAGGTCGGCGCGAAGCGGCAGCTGCTGGATGCGTCCAACGCCGACTGCTCGCCTGCCTGCCGCCGCGACCACACGTTCAGCGGTTCGTGTGCCCTGCGGTGGATGGGCCCGGTGAGCGAGATCGACGGCGAGCCGTGGGTTCGTAACGAGGACGGCCGTCAAGTACCTGCCCCGATGGTCACAACGAAGTGGACGCTACGGCTGCTCGCCCTGTCCTACGCCGACCGTCCCGGCTACCGCGCTGAGTGGCGCCCGTAGCGGGCACCATGGGGTCATGCAGCAGCTCTACGCCCGCCCCGGCCACCTCACCGCCGCACAGACCCGCCAGGCCCTCGGCATCAGCGCCGGAGCCCTCCGCAATCTCGTCTACCGCGGCCAGCTCACCCGCGTCGGCGGCAGCGACCGCTACCCCGAATACGCCGCGGCCGACGTCGCCGCCCTCGCCGCGAAACGCGCAGATCGCCAAGCTGCTTGACCCCAGGTCAGACCCTGTGTGACGATCCGCCTGTACAACCATGCCCGCACACGGGCACCACAACGCACACGAAGCCCCGGCCTACCGCTCACGGCCGGGGCTTCGTCGTGCCCGGCGACGGCGCGGCAAGCGGGTGCGCGGGGAAGTCACTCCGGCCGCGCCGTCGCCTCCCACACAGATCAGCCGGAGGCGCCATGCCGACCACGATCACGGCGCCCCGCAGCGCCACCGAAGCCGCCCACCAACTCGCCCGCGAAGGCAAGCACGTCCACATCGTGTCCGAAGGACACAGCACCTGCCTCAAGGGCTCCTGCGGCCCCGTACCCCTCGACCTACCGGCCGCCACCCGCGAGCGCGCCCAGTACAGCCGACTCGCCATGGTGTACGGCATCAGCCGCCTCTGACCGCCACCCGCCGCAGTAGGAGGTGCTGATGCCCCTGCCCGACGGCATGGCCACCGTCACCCTGACCGGCACCTACACCCACCCCGACGGAACCCCGATGGTCGGCCACGTCCGCCTCGTGCCGACCGCCGGCCAACTCGTCCACGCCGACAGCGGCACGACCGTCCAAGGCCCGGTCCGCGCCGACTTCGACAACACCGGCCACGTCACCGTCACCGTGGTCGCCAACGACGCCGACGGCATCAACCCCTCCGGCGGCACCTACCAGCTGACCCTCAGCTTCTACGACGCCGACACCGTGTCCTTCCCGGTCCGGCTCCTCAAGGCCACGCCCACCCAGAAGATTGCCGAACTCACCCCGGTCACCGCCGACAACGGCAACTACCTCATCGTTCAGGGACCAGCCGGGCCAGCCGGACCCAAGGGCGACACAGGTGCAACCGGCGCCCAGGGACCGGCCGGTGCCGACGGCGTGCCAGGCGCAGCAGGAGCCAAGGGCGACACAGGCCCGCAAGGACCGAAGGGCGACCAGGGCGACGTCGGACCGCAGGGCCCGGCAGGAACATCCGGCACCCTGATCCGCACCAACGACGTGCGACTCACGCCCGGCGACGTACCGTTGGCGGCCTCCGGCTCCTGGACGGTCGTCACCTCCGGCAGCACCACACTGGCCGGGTCGATCACAGCAGCCGTCGGCGACCGCATCCAAGCGGCCCCCAGCTTCATGCGGAACGGCAGCGGCTCGTTCCTCGACCTCGTGATCCTCACCGCTGCTGGCTCGATCAGCCGCTACTTCGGCACCGACTCAGCCAGCCCGCTCAGCGAAGGCCACCCGTCCTACTACCCCCAGGCCGCCAGCTTCCCCGGCGTACCCGGCACGATGCAGATCACCGTCGGCGCCGGAGAAGTCGACGAGACAGGGAAGGCCACCATCGCCTTGGCCTACCAGGGCGCAGGCAACGAGACCATCTACGCCAGCCCCACCTACCCGTGGTACCTGCTCCTCACCAACCTGGGACCCGAGCCGCCGGCATAGCACCGACCCGACATCCACCCACACCACAGCCACACAGGACACGAGCACGCAGTTGGTGGTGAACCGATGGCACGAACAG
The DNA here is from genome assembly GCF_040703965.1 of Streptomyces sp. NPDC006655. Classification (NCBI taxonomy): domain Bacteria; kingdom Bacillati; phylum Actinomycetota; class Actinomycetes; order Kitasatosporales; family Streptomycetaceae; genus Streptomyces; species Streptomyces sp. NPDC006655. The sequence goes on from NZ_JBEYJU010000012.1 coordinate 51,210, forward strand.
GCAACACGACCGCAGATGGCTACGGCTACGAGCACCAGCAGCTCCGCAAAGCCCTGCTCGCCGAGGCCTACGGACAGCCCTGCGTCCACTGCCAGCTGGTGATGCTGCCCGGCCAGAAGCTCGACCTCGACCACACCGCCGACCGCACCGGCTACCGCGGCATGGCCCACGCATCGTGCAACCGATCCGAGGGCGCGCGACGCGGCAACGCGCAACGTCGCAGGTCACGCACCCTGAAGACGTCCGAGGCGTGGTGACGAGCGTGGCGAGGGCCTGGGTAGGGGGGCGGGGTCCTGACGTGATCATGGTCGCACCCTGACCCCGCCCCCAATCAGGATTTCTCTCCCCGAAAAATGACGTAGCGGCACACGCCAAACCGCCCTCCGAATCGGGAAAACCGATTCGGAGGGCGGTGGGTTTCGATTTCGGCGGCTGGCCTGAATCCCGGTTTCCGGTGGGCTCCTGCTCGCCTGCGTCAATGTTTGCGCAGGTCAGGGCCCACGTCAAGTATTCCCGGGGGTCGAATTGAGAAAGAAATGTGAGGCCTGCGGAGAGCAATTCGAGGCGAAGCGGAGCACCGCGAAGTACTGCTCGAACGGGTGCCGCGTACAGGCACAGCGCGGTGCCGGTAGCGGCACGCGCAAGGGCACGAGCACGGTGGTGGCGTTCGGCCTCGCGCCCCGGCCGCCCAGCGGTGAGCGGGAGCCCGGCCCGCTGGAGGCTTCGGCGCGCGCCGAGCTGGAGTCGTTCGGCCGCGCGGACACGCTGGCCGGCGGCGTGGTGCTCGCGCTGGCCCGGCGCATCGACGAAGCAGGGCCGACGGACACCGGGTCCGGATTCGCGGCCCTGGCGAAGGAGCTGCGGTCTTCCATGGCGGTCGCGCTGGCGGGCGCCGAGCAGGAGGCCGATCCGATCGACCAGGTGAGGCGGCAGCGTGAGCAGAAACGGCGTGGCCGCGGGGCTGGTTGAGCCCACCTACTCGTGGGTGCCGCCGCACGTGGACACCTACGGGCCGCAGGTCGCCGAGCTGTGCGACCTGGCGGGCTTCGCGCCGGATCCTGAGCAGCAGCTCATCCTGGACGCCCTGTTCGCGGTGAACGAGGACGACAAGGCGGTGGCGCTGGAGAACGCCATCGTCGTGGGCCGGCAGAACCTGAAGACGGGCGTGCTCAAGCAGGCCGCGATCGGCTGGCTGTTCCTGACGGATCAGCGGCTGGTCGTCTGGAGCGCGCACGAGTTCCGGACGGCGCAGGAGGCGTTCCGGGACATGGAAGAGCTGATCATGGGCACCCCGGCGTTCGCCCGGCGGGTCAAGGACGTACACCGCGGCAACGGTGACGAGGCGATCGAGCTGTTCGGGGACAGACGGCTGATTTTCAAAGCCAGGACGAACTCGGGCGGCCGTGGCCTGTCCGGCGACAAGGTGATCCTGGACGAGGGGTTCGCGCTCCAACCCGCGCACATGGGCAGTCTGTTCCCGACGCTGGCGGCCCGCCCGGACCCACAGGTGGTGTACGCCTCGTCGGCGGGGAAGGTCGAATCATCTGTCCTGCGCGGCATCCGGGACCGCGGGCGGCCCGGCGGTGAGGAGCAGCTGGCGTACTTCGAGTGGTGCGCGCCACCACCGAAGGAGGCCTGCAAGGACGGCGCCGACTGCACGCACGCCTTGGACGTCGAGGGCTGCGGCTGCGACAACATGCAGCTGGTGCGAGCGGCCAACCCGGCGATCGGGCGTCGCATCACGGTGACCTACGTGCGCGGCGAGCGGCGCGCGCTGCCGCCGGCCGAGTACGCCCGGGAGCGGATGGGTTGGTGGGATGACCCGCTCCTTGTCGAGAACCCGATCAAGCCTGCCGACTGGACGGCGTGCCTGGATGAGGAGTCGAGGCGTACCGGGTCGGTGGCGCTGGCGGTGGACATCACGCCGGACCGGTCGCTGGCGAGCATCGCGATCAGCGGACGCCGGGCGGACGGCCTGGTGCACGGCGAGGTGATCGAGCACCGGGCCGGGACCGGCTGGGTCATCGGAAGGCTCGTCGAGCTGTTCCAGTCGATCGAGCCGACCCCGGTCGCGCTCGTCATCGACCCGGCGGGCCCAGCTGGGTCGCTGGAGAAGAAGTTGCTGGAGAAAGGCTTCACGTCGGAGAAGGAGCCAGTGGCCGGGAAGTGGCGGCTGCACTTCGTGGGCTCGCGCGAGTACGCGCAGGCGTGCGGGGCGCTCGCGGACGACATCGCCAACGGCGAGTTCCGACACATCGGCCAGGCTCCTCTGGATACGGCCGTGGACGGCGTGCAGACCCGGCCGCTGGCCGAGGCGTGGGCGTGGTCGCGGCCGAAGAGCGGGGCACCGATCCCGCCGCTGGTGGCGGTCACGCTCGCCCGGCACGGACACGCGACCTTCGGGGTGATTGAGCCCCCTGCCCCGTTCGCCCTCGTCGGCGGATCACTGACAAGACGCTGAGGAGGCGATGACGTGGCTGTGACCTGGACGGACCGGGTGCCCGAGGTGGAGCGGATCACCAGCCAGGCGCGGGAGGTCCGGTTCTGGCGGACGGTGCTGAGCGCGCTGGCCGGTGTCCTGTTCGGTCTGGGCTGGCTGACAGCGAAGGGCTTCGCGGTGCTGTGGCTGGCCGTCGTCTGGACGGCGACTGCGGTACGGCTTGGATGGCAGGAGGCGCGGCGTGGGACTGCTGGAACGGGTTAACTCCGCGCTGCCCGGGCGGCAGCGGTCGGATGCGCCGCTTGACCTGGACACGTGGGCGAACTACTTCGGCTTCGGTGGTCTGGACTACCCGGTCGTCCAGACCACCATGAGCAGCATCGACGAAGAGCGCGTGGGCCTGACCACGTCGGCCGCGATCAAGATGAACGGCCCGGTCTTCTCGCTGGTGCTGGCCCGGCTGCAGCTGTTCAGCCAGGCCCGGTTCCAGTGGACCCGGTTCTCCGGCGGGGCGCCGACGGACCTGTTCGGCTCGCCGGAGCTGGGGCTGCTGGAGCGGCCCTGGCCGGGCGGCACGACCGGTGACCTGCTGGCGCGGATGGAACTGAACGTCTCGGCCGCCGGGAACTCGTACATCCGCCGCACGACCGCGGACCGGGTGAACGTCCTGCACCCGCACTGGGTGATCATCGTGTTGGGGTCGCAGACCGACGAGGAGTATCCCTCGCAGGCCCCGGACGTCGAGGTGGCTGGCTACATCTACGACGCGCCGAACATGCCGATGCGGTTCTACCCGGCGGACGGGTCGAACGGCCGGATCGCGCACTACGCACCCATCCCGGACCCGGACTTCTCGTTCCTGGGCATGTCGTGGATCACGCCGGTGCTGCGGGAGATGCAGGCCGACGGGATGGCGACCGAGCACAAGGCCCGCTTCTTCCAGAACGCCGCGACCCCGAACATCGCGATCAAGTTCGACCCGTCGGTGAGCCTCCAGCAGGTCCGCGACTTCAAGGAGCTGATGGAAGAGGACCACCGGGGCGTCGCCAACGCCTACCGGACGCTGTACATGGGCGGCGGCGCGGACCCCTCGGTCATCGGCGCGGACATGCGCCAGCTCGACTTCGCCGCCACCCAGGGCAAGGGGGAATCCCGGCTCGCCGCGGCGGCCGGCGTCCCGCCCTCGTGGGTCGGCTTCTCCGAGGGCCTCCAGGGCAGCGCGCTGAACGCCGGGAACTTCAACTCGGCTCGGCGGCGGCTGTCCGACGGCACCCTGGAGCACCTTTGGTCGAACGCCGCGTCGTCCCTCGAGCCGCTGCTGACGCCGCCGGATTCCGGGTCGTCGCTCTGGTACACGACCCGGTCGGTGGCGTTCATGCGGGAGGACGCCGAGGTCCTGGCCCGGATCCAGCAGACGCAGGCGCAGACCATCACCGCGCTGGTGAGGGACGGCTTCACCGCCGAGTCGGCGACCGCGGCCGTCCTCAACAACGACATGAGCCTGCTCAAGCACACCGGGCTGACGAGCGTGCAGCTGCAGCCGCCCACGAACGGCCAGGAGCCCTTCAACCCGAACGCCCCTGCCACACCGCCCAGCCAGAGCGGCCCGGGCGCCCCAGCGGAAGGAGCCGGACCGTGACGGACGGCGCACACCTGTACTCGCGCGTGTTCGCGCTCGACGACATCCAGATCCGGGCCGGCGGCGACGGCCGCACCGTGACCGCCTACGCCGCGGTGTTCGACTCGCCCGCGCACATCGTCGACCAGGACGGCGAGTACGACGAGCAGATCGGCCGCAGCGCGTTCGACAAGACCATCCAGGAACGCGCGGGGAAGATCGGCGTGTTCTACAACCACGCCCGGACCCTGCACGGCACACCGTCGGAGCGCGGCAGCGTCCCGATCGGGACGCCGCTGGAGGTCCGGGCGGACGGCCGCGGCCTGCTGACCGTGACCCGGTACAACAAGACGGCCCTGGCCGACGATGTCCTGGAGTCGATCCGCAACGGCGACATCACGGGGCAGTCGTTCACCGGCCGGTTCATCAAGTCCGACCCGCGGGGCCCGTATCTGCCGAACCGGTCGACCGGGCAGCGCACGCTGGTGACCCGGCAGGAGATCGCCCTTATCGAGTACGGGCCGACCCCGATCCCGGCCTACGCCGACGCCGCGATCGTCGGGGTCCGCGCGGCCGACGGGGCGCTGGACGGCGCCAGCCGCTCCGCTATCCCCGTGCACCACACCTCGCTCGTCGACACCGCCTGGGACGGCCCCGCCGCCGTGGCCCGGCTCAAGCCAGACGACCAGAAGAACTGGCTGAAGGTGTTCGCCTGGTACAACTCCAGCGCATCCGACGCCGACAACGACGACGGACTGCCCGACGCCAAGGACGCCTGGAAGCTGCCGCATCACGAGGTCAGCGCGGACGGCACGCCGGGCCCGGCGAATCTGCACGCCGTGCGGGACGCCCTGTCCCGGCTGCCGCAGTCCGACATTCCCGAGAGGGACCGGGCAGCCGTCGAGGCGCACCTCCAGGCACACCTCGACGACGCCAAGAAGAGCACTTCGAGCGGCGGTTCGACGCCGTCTACGAGCACTCCAGCCGCCCCGGCGGCCGCTGGAGCCGCCAGCGGACGCGCTACGACGCCAGCCGGAGCCGCACCCGAGCCGCACACGCACTCGGCGACCACCACCAACCGCTCTACGAGACAGGACAGGAACATGCCCGACGAGAGGATGACGGTCGAGGAGCGGACCGCGCGCCAGAGTGAGATCCGGGCGCGGCTCGCCGAGATCGACAACGAGCACTCGGGGGCGACGCTCCCCGAGGACGTTCAGACCGAGTGGGACACCATCAGCGACGAGTACGCGTCGCACGACCGGGCGATCGAGGCCGCGAACGCGCGCGCCGAGCAGCTGCGCGCGCTCGCCGGGCAGCCGGGCGCGACCGAGCGCGTCGACCTGACGGCCGGCACCCGCAGCACCGGCAGCCGCCAGTCCCCGGCGTTCCACCGGCGCCCGGAGAACATCTACGACCTCGCCGAGGTTCGGCAGCAGGCCCGCAGCATCGACGAGCTGCCCGCCCTGTACCGGGACCGGGCGATGCGCGCGATCGAGGTCAGCGCCTACCCGGGCGCCGAGGACCGGGAAGCCGCGCAGTCGCGCGCCGCCCACCTGCTGGACACGGTGGACGACGAGGACGGCACCCTGGCGCGGCGCATGCTGACGACCGGGTCCCCGCTGTACTCGAGGGCGTTCGGCAAGCTCGTGATGAAGCTCAACGCCAACGCCCTGTCCGCCGAGGAGTCCCGGGCCCTGTCGCTGGGCGTGGACGCGTCCGGCGGCTACGCCGTGCCGTTCCAGCTCGACCCCACGGTCATCCTGACCAGCGACGGCGCGATCAACCCGCTGCGGCAGATCGCCCGGGTCGAGCAGATCACCGGCAAGGTGTGGGAAGGCGTCACCTCGGCCGGTGTCACCGTGACCCGCGGCGCCGAGGGCGACGAGGCAGCCGACAACTCCCCGACCCTGGCACAGCCCAGCGTCGGCACCGAGCGGGTGCAGGGCTTCGTGCCCTTCACCGTGGAGCTCCAGCGGTCCTGGGCGGCCCTCAGCAGCGAGATGACCGCGCTGCTCCAGGACGCGAAGGACATCGAGGAGGCGTCCTCGTTCGTCCTCGGCGACGGCACAGGCACCAACGCGGGCGGCGTCATCGGCACCCTGCCGTCCGGCAGCAAGGTCGGACAGGTCGGCTCGGCCGGCGTGCTGACCGTCCCGGACGACGTCTTCAACATCGAGCAGTCCCTCGGCGCCCGGTTCCGGCCGAAGGCGTCCTGGCTGGCCAACAAGGCGATCTACAACAAGATCCGCTCTGCTGCCCAGTCGAAGGCTGGTCTCGCCGGTGACATCTGGGCGCGTCTGGGCGGCGGAATGCCGCCCGAGCTGGCCGGATACCCGGCCTACGAGGCGACCGCGATGGACGGCACGATCGAGTCCAGCGGCGCCGGCGCCAACCTGGTGCTGCTCTTCGGCGACTTCAAGAAGGCGTTCCTGATCGTCGACCGCATCGGCATGAGCATCGAGCTGGTGCCGCACCTGTTCGGCCCGAACCGGCGGCCGACCGGCCAGCGCGGCATCTACGCCATCTGGAGCAACAACTCCAAGATCCTGGTGCCGAACGCGCTGCGCTGCCTGAACGTCGTCAGCCCGACCTGATCCGCCACCGTGGGGCCCCGTCCACCAGACGGGGCCCCTTCCGGAAGAAAGGAAGTGGCCCATGGCAGGCCAGATCTGGCGGGCCAAGCCGGGCAGCGTGCTGTCCTGGGAAGGCCGCACGCTGACCCTCGGCGAGGACGTGTACGCCCGGGAGGGACACCCGATCCTCGACGCGTACCAGCAGGAGTTCGAGCCGGTCTTCGTCACCTTCGAGGTGGACGACGCCGCAGGCCCGGCCGAGTCAGCACCTGCGGAGCAGGGGCCGGCCGACGATCAGACGGAGGGCGGGGCGAAGCCGGATCCGAAGGCTGTGCGCGCCTGGGCGGCGGAGAACGGCGTCGACGTCCCGGCACGCGGCAAGATCCCGGACGCGGTGTACGAGCAGTACGCGGCCGCCCAGGGGTGAGGCGTCATGTCGATCGTCACTCTCGCCGAGGCCAAGGCACAGCTACGGATCGCCGCCGACGACACCAGCGCCGATGAGTGGCTGCAGGACTACGTCGACTCCATCACCGGGGTCGTCGAGGAGTACAAGCACGAGGTCATCGAACTGCGGGAGATCCGCGAGGATCTGGATCTCAGGCACGCGCACCGGTTCCGGCTGTGGAACGCACCGGTGGTGTCGCTGACCTCGGTCACGGCGGTCGTGGGGTCGATGACGTGGGACGTGTCGAAGATGCGGCTCGACAAGGACACGGGTCTGGTGAGGGTGCTGTCGGGCCCTCCCGTGTCCGGGCTCGTCGAGGCGGTGTACAGGGCCGGGTACGAGACGGTGCCCGGCCGGTACAAGCGGGGCGCGCTGGTGATCCTCCAGCACGCCTGGGAGACGCAACGCGGCAAGGGCGGCCCGGTCCGCGGCGGCGTCATCGGGCCCGAAGAGGTCCACCCGAAGTTCTACTACGCCATCCCGCGCAAGGCGCTGGAGTGGCTCGGCGCACCGAGACCGGTGGTGGGATAGATGGGCACGTCCCGAGTACCGGACCTGATCGACGCTCTCGTGCCGAGGCTGGCGGCATCGTCCGACCTGGCCAGTGTGAAGGTGGTCGACGGGCCGCTCGTCACCGACTCCGCGGCCCTGGAGTGGCTGTTCGTCGGCTACGACGGCGACCAGGAAGGCGACTTCATCGCCGCCACCGCCCAGCAGGAGTGGGCGGGCCTCGGCGCCAAGAAGAAGAACGAGGACATCACCCTGACGTGCGCCATCGTCGTCGAGCGGGGTTCCACCGAGGTCCGCAGCTGCCGGAGCCGCACCTACGAGATCTTCGCCGCCGTCGAGAACGTGCTGCGCAACGACCCGTCGCTCGGATTCTCGACGCCCACCGTGTGCGCGGTCACCGAGCACACCTTCCACCAGGCGCAGACCCCCGACGGCATCCAGGGGCGCCTCCCGTTCACCGTCACCTGCACCACCCGAATCTAGGAGAGACCGATGGGCGCTGTACGCCTGCGCAACCTCGGGGAGGCCGTGCACCTGTACGCGCCCCCGGACAGCCCGAACAGCCTGCCGGTGGACGCCGACCAGGTTGTCACCGTCGCCGGTCCCGTGGCGGAGACCGACGACGCCTACATCTGCGGCGAGGGCGATGCGGCCCGCGCCTTCCCGAAGTCCCGCTGGGCAGTCGAGGTGCCCGCCGTGAAGAAGACGACGACCGCGGCGAAGGCCGCCGACGAGGAGAAGGGCGGTGACGTCTGATGGCCACCGGATCCGGTCTCGACGCACAGTTCATGGCGGGCGCGGAAACGACGTGGGGCACCGCGGTCACCCCGGACCATGCCTTCGAGTTCCTCGACGAGTCCCTCAAGCTGGACCCGACGTTCCTGGAGCCGACGGGGCTGCGGGCGGGTCTGAAGTACAAGCGTGCCTCCCGGGTGTCCATCTCCCGTCGGAGCGTGTCGGGTGACGTCACCCTGGAGCACGCCACCAAGGGCATGGGCCTGCTGTGGAAGCACGCCCTCGCCTCGACGGTGACGACCCCGACGGCGCTGACGACACCGGCCTACGAGCAGGTGCACACGCCGGGTGACTTCCGTGGCAAGGGCCTCACCCTCCAGGTGGGCCGCCCCGAGCCGTCGACCGGCACCGTGCGGCCGTTCACCTACGCCGGGTGCAAGGTCGGGCAGTGGGAGCTCACGGTCTCCGACAACGGCATCCCGCAGCTGAAGCTCACCGTCGACGGCCGGAGCGAGGACACCGGGACCGCCCTGGCCGCCGCCTCCTACGTGTCCGGGGCGAAGGTCTTCAGTTTCGCCAACGCCACCCTGAAGCTCGGCGGCACCGCCGCCACGACGAGCGGCAAGACCGCGGTGACCGGGAACACGGCGGTCGCCACGGTCGTCACCCAGGTGACCGTGCAGGGCGCCGCCCCCATGGCCGGCGAGCGGTTCGGCATCGGCAACTCCGGCCTGAAGGCCGAGCAGCTGGAGAACGACACCCCGACCATCACGGGAACGCTGTCCGCCGAGTTCAACAAAGCCGAGCTGTACGACCACTACACCGCGAACGACACGCTGCCGCTCGTGCTCGCGCTGACCGGCGACCCGATCGGCGCCTCCGGCAGTAACGACACCCTGGAGATCATCCTCCCGGCGGTGAAGCTCAAGGGAGCCGCCCCGAACGTGGGCGGCGCGGACATCGTGTCCATGAGCTGCGACTTCGAGGCGTACAGCGACGAGACCAACCCGCCCATCCAGGTCCGCATCGTGTCCGCCGACGCGACCCTCTGATCCGAAGGAACTGCGCAGTGTTCAAGCTGACCGTCGAGGGCACCGTCTACGAGTTCGACCCTGGCCGGATGCTGCTCGCCGAAGCCCGCGAGATCAAGACCTACACGGGGATGACCATCCCGAGCTGGTCCGTGGGCATCGACGAGATGGACCCGGACTCCCTGCAGTCCCTGATCTACCTGGCGAAGAAGCGCGCCGGGGAGAGCCTGCGGTACTCGGACCTGGACACCCTCGACTTCGCGGACATCCATCTGGAGCCCATGGAAGACGAAGAGGAGGCCGAGGAGGGGCCGGAGGCGGCTCAGCAGGCGGTGGACCCTACGCCGCCTGGCGACAGTGGGACGACCCCGACGCCCGGTACTACCGATACCTCGGCGCCTTCGCCTACCACTTCAAGTACACCCCTGGAGACGTCAACGCCCTGACGCTCATCGAGTTCGACATCCTCGCCGACACGTCCGACCATCTCGCCAAGGATGTCGCCGACCTCGACTAGGACTTCGAGGCGGGCGGCATCGGCTGGTTGCACTTCGGGCAGCGGGCCTTGCGGTCGGCGCGCTCGTTCGCCTTGCCCAGCATCCAGCTGGCGGCGTACAGGGTGAAGAAGGCGACCAGCGCGGCGAGCAGACGGGGGTGCGTCCATCCGCCCACGGCGGCCGTCGGCCACAGCACGATTCCCCAGCCGCCGTGCACGGTGGCATCGGCGAACGGGTGGACGGCAGCCACGATGGACGCGGCGAATGTGGCGAGGGCGAGGAGCGTCAGACAGCCAGCGAGCAGCTGAAACGCAGCGGGTGTGACGGGCTGGACCTCATCGTGGCAGGTGGGGCACTCGCGGCCGGCCTTCTTCGCTAGGCGCTGCTTTGCCTTCTGCTGCTGCTTCAGCTCCCTGATCGCGTACAGCCGGTCCCGGCCGGTCAGTTCCGGATGCTCCCGGGCAACTCGCTCGTACACGTCCTCGCCGTCCATGCGCCGCCCCCTGCGTGCCGTGTGTGGTGGGGCGGATGCTCCCACCGCCCACAAACCGGGTCAACAGGATCGAGGTGGTGCTGTGGTTGCCGCGGTGACGATGCGTACCGGCCGGGACCTGAAGCGGATCTCCCGAGAGCTCCGGGCCATGGACGACAAGGAGATCAAGAAGCGGTTCCGCAAGGAACTGCGGGCTGCGGCAGCACCGATGGTGCCGGCGGTCCGGGCGGCGATCCGGCAGATTCCGTCCAAGCGGGGGTACAGCGCGGACGGACTGCGGGCCCGCATGGCGGCGGCCACCAAGCTCGAGGTGCGCACCGTCGGGAAAGACGCCGGCGTCCGGATCCGCGTCGACGGCCGCAAGATGCCCGACAAGCAGAAGGCTCTCCAGTCGTACATGGAGGGCCTCAAGCGCTGGCGGCATCCGGTGTTCGGCAGCGACGTGTGGGTGCAGCAGAAGCCCCACCCGTACTTCTTCCGGACCGTGGACCCGATGGGCGCCCGCACCCGGGTCAAGGTCATCACGGTCATCGACCAGGTGGCCAAAGACATCAGCTGACAACCGCCACGGCCACGGCCGCGCCTGACCACCCAGGGAGGCGCGCGTGTCCAGCCGTACCACCCGCGTCCTGTACGACCTCGTAGCCCGCGACCACGCCTCCCGGACGTTCGTCCACGTTGGCGAGGCCGCGACCAGCATGGAGCGGAGGACCGCGGGGGTCGGTGCCGCGATCGGCCGCGGCCTGGCGGTCGGAACGGTGGCGGTGGGTGCGCTGGGCGTCGCCTCCGTGCACATGGCCACTCAGTTCCAGACCAGCATGACGCACATCTCCACCCAGGCAGGTGCGTCGAAGAAGGACGTCAAGCTCCTCTCCGACCAGGTGTTGGCGCTGGGCGGGAAGGTGCAGCAGGCGCCGGAGCAGCTCGCCGACTCGCTGTACCACCTGAAGAGCGTCGGCATGGACAACGTCCAGGCGATGAAGGCGCTGCGCGAGGCCTCCGATCTGGCGGCCGTGGGTGGCGCTGACCTTGAGCAGACCACCAACGCCTTGGCCGGCGCCTGGCGGACGGGCATCAAGGGCGCCACCAGCTTCCACCAGGCCGTCAGCACGGTGAACGCCATCATCGGCGCCGGCAACATGACGATGGAGCAGTTCAACGCGGCCATCGGCACGGGCATCCTGCCCAGCGCGAAGACCTTCGGGCTGTCGCTGCAGCAGGTCGGTGCGGCACTCGCGCTGATGACGGACGAGGGCATCGACTCGGCATCCGCCGCGACCCGGCTCCGCATGAGCTTCTCCCTGCTCGGTGCCCCGTCCGGGGCGGCTGAGAAGCAGCTGAAGAAGATCGGGCTCACCGGCCTGCAGCTCGCGGAAGCGATGCGCGGCAAGGACGGTCTCATCGGGGCGATCCAGCTCCTGAAGGATCACCTCGACAAGAGCGGCATGTCCGCGTCGAAGCAGTCGCAGCTGCTGAGCCGCGCGTTCGGCGGCGGCCGGTCGTCGTCCGGCATCCTCCTAATGATCAACAACTTGGATGTGTTGAAGAAGAAGCAGATCCAGGTCAACAACAGCGCGGGCAAGTTCGACGAGGCGGTCAAGCAGCAGCGCGCGACCGTCGAGGCGCAGTGGAAGCGGCTCACCACCGGCCTGGAGTCCATGTCGGTCCGGCTCGGTACCGCTCTGCTCCCGCCGGTCGCCGACTTCATCGGCTACCTGAACGACAAGGCCATCCCGACAGCGGAACGCTTCGGCGGCAAGCTGCTGGGCATCGTTCCCACAGCGAAGCTCAAGTCCGAGTTCGGGCAGATAGAGAAGGTCGTCGGGGACTTCTGGACGGGCCTCACCGGCTCGTCGAAGTCGGCGAAGGATCTCGTCGGCGGCCTGCTGGACACTTCTCCACACCTGGGCTCCGGGAAGACGTCCGCGAAGCCCAAGGGCCCGGCGCTGGCGCCGATGCCGCACTACGGCGTCGGGCAGGTGGCGCCAGCCAACGGCCAGATCGCGGACGCGAGCAAGTTCGCGGGTCCGCACGGCGGGTCCGGCCTGGTGGCGCCGCTGGCGAAAGCGAAGATCACGCCGCCGAAGTCGATGGCGCAGAAGTTCGGCGAGATGATCCGCAAGGCGGTCAGCGGCGGCATCGAGAGCGTCGACTGGGGCAAGATGGGCGCCTCGGTCGGCAAGGGCCTGGGGACGGCGTTCCAGTGGATCGTCTCCCACGGCACCGAGCTGTCGAAGAAGCTGGGCGTGGCCATCGGGAAGATCGACTGGGTCAACGTCGGAAAGCAACTCGGCGTCGTCGCGGTGCCCTTCAGCATCGGCGTCGTCAACACGCTCTTCGACCCGCTTTTCCATGCGGATTTCTGGTCAAAGCACTGGTTCGACGTGATCCTCGGCGTCATCTCGATCATCCCCGTCGGCAAGGTCGGCGGCGTCGGCCTGAAGCTCGGCGCAAAGTTCGGCGAGAAGTTCACGGGCCCGTTCTTCCGGATGGTCTCCGAACAGATGGGACGCATCCCCTGGTCGAAGATCATCCCGTTCTCGGAGAAACTCACCGAGTCGATCGGACCGGTCCTGCGCGGCGTGCGGGACTGGGTCGGGCGCGTAGCTGGCGGGTTCAAGGACGCCTTCGCCTCGCGCTTCCCCCGCGTCGCGCAGTGGTTCGAGGATCAGCTGATCCTCCTACCGGTACGACTCGGCGACCTGGGACGCGCGATGAAGCGCAAGGCCGGTCAGCTGGTCGACGGCATGGGCCAGTCCCTGATCGACCACCTCCCCGGCTCCAGCAACCGGTTCATCCGCGCCGCCTACAAGTGGTTCGGCCGGTTCACGTTCTGGCAGGTCGGCGTCAACCTGGCGCAGTCGCTGCTGAGCGGCATCTGGTCCAAGGCCAAGGACGCCGGGGGATGGCTGAAGGGCCACCTCGTCGACCCGGTCATCAACTGGGTGAAGTCCGGGTTCGGGATCCACAGCCCCAGCACGGTGTTCATCGGCATCGGCGGCAACATCGTCGCTGGCCTGCTGGCCGGCATCCTCCTCGGCGCGAAGGGCATCGGCGGTTGGATCAGCGCCCACGTCATCGGCCCGGCCCTGGCCCCCTTCGCGGGCGCCGGCTCCTGGCTGTACGGCAAGGGTTCGAGCACGGTGTCCGGCTTCAAGTCGGGTGCCGGATCCGTCGCCAAGGGCATCGGCGGCTGGTTCTCCTCTCATGTCCAGTCCCCGACCGTCGGCGCCTTCCGGGGCGCCGGATCGTGGCTGTACGGCAAGGGCAAGGACGTCACCAGCGGCCTGTTCTCCGGCCTGCAGCAGCCCTGGGGCACCGTCCAGAAGTGGGTGTCTGGTGTCGCCGGGTGGATCAAGGCTCACAAGGGTCCGATCTCCCTCGACCGGCAGCTGCTGCACCCGGCCGGTGTTGCCCTGATGAAGGGCCTGCTGTCCGGCCTCAAGGTGGGGTTCAAGGACGTCGGCTCGTTCGTCTACAAGGTCGGCGACAGCGTGGCCGGGACGGTCAAGAGCATCGCCAGCTCGCTCGGCTTCGGCGGCGGCGGGGGCAGTGCCAGCCGCTGGTCGGGCATGGTGGCCTCGGTGCTGCAGATGCTCGGGGCACCCGCCTACGCCCAAGGCGCGGTCCTCAAGCGCATCCAGATCGAGTCGGGCGGCAACCCGAACGCGATCAACCTGTGGGACTCGAACGCGAAGGCTGGGCACCCCAGCCAGGGCCTAATGCAGACGATCCCGTCGACCTTCGCGGCCTACGCGGGACCGTTCAAGTCGCGGGGCATCACCGACCCGATGGCCTCGATCTACGCAGGCGTCAACTACGCCATGCACCGGTACGGCAGCAACTGGATCTCGGTGATGACCAGGCCCGGCGGCTACGCCAAGGGCACCGGCGGTGCCGCGCCCGGCTGGGCGTGGGTGGGCGAGCGCGGGCCCGAGCTGGTGAAGTTCGGCGGCGGCGAGACCGTGCTGCCGCACCAGCAGTCGATGGCGGCCGCGGCCTCGGCCGGCATCCGGCTGCCTGGGTACGTGTCCGGGACCATCTCCAACGCCGCGGACCGGGTACGCCGGGACCGGCAGAAGGTAGCGGACGCCAAGGACGACCTGGCGCGCGCCGAGCGGCGCCGCAAGGGCGTCGCTGCGGCCGAGGCCCGGTTGAAGGCGGCGAAGAAGGAGCGCCAGGCCGCCGAGATCTCGCTGAAGAATGCCAAGCGCAGCGCCAAGACGAGCATCGCCAACAGCATCGCGACCGGCTTGCAGAAGACGTTGGCGACCGGGACCTCGTCGGCGATCGCATCGGCCGTCAAGAGCCTGGCGACGAAGCTCCTGAACGCTGGCTACGCCGGCACCGCCGCGTCGATCCAGCGGAAGGGGGCGCGGCTCGAAACGCTCGCCGACAAGCGGGCGGGCATCCAGGCGAAGATCAATGCGGCCAACCAGTACGCCAGTGATCAGACGACGAACATCAAGGACTTCCTGTCCATCAGCGGCACGTCGGCCACCTCGGTCGGCGACCTCATCTCCCAGATGACCGGCCAGCAGAAGACCGCGAGCAACTTCGTCACGCTCACCAAGTCGCTGAAGGCCCGCGGCGCGTCGAAGGACCTGATCGAGCAGCTCTCCGAGGCCGGTCCGGGCAGCCAGCTCGCGACCATCCTCGGGAACCGGTCGGTGACCACCCAGGACATCGCCAAGCTCAACAAGCTGATGTCGTCCGGGAACAAGCTCGCGACCGGGTTCGGCAAGGACATGGCGAACTTGATGTTCGACAGCGGCAAGAACGCCGGAAAGGGGTTCCTGAGCGGCCTGAAGTCCCAGGAGAAAGAACTGGGCAAGGCTATGGCGAAGCTGGCCACGGACCTGGTCAAGCAGATCAAGAAGATTCTGAAGATCAAGAGCCCGAGCCAGGTGTTCCGGGACCAAGTCGGCAAGCAGATCGCGCTCGGCGTGGTCGTCGGCATGGACCGTCACCGGCCGCACGTTGCCGCTGCCGCTCAGCGGATGGCGGCGACGGCCAGGAAGGCGGCGTCCGCGTCCACCTTCGTGCCGGTGACCGGCAGCAGGGCGGGAAGCGACGCGACGTGGCAGCGACTTGCCGCAGCCATGGAGCAGCAGTCGAACCAGCCCCAGGAGCTGACGGGCCAGCTGGTCCTGGACTCGGGTGAGCTGCTCGGCGTCATCCGGGGCACCGTCAAGCCGATGATCAGGCAGTCGGAGAGCAACACGGCTTACCGGGCGAAGGTAGGAAGGAGGTAGCGGTGACGATCTCGTTCGGCACCACGGGGGCGCAGGCGACGCACACCGACACGATCACACCCGTGCTGGTGGGATCCGCCGGTCAGCTGGCTGTGCTCCAGGTCATCTCAGGGCACCCGAACGACAACATCCCGTCCACTCCGTCCGGCTGGATCCGCGCGGGCAGCACCTCGGGCGGCGGCGGCACGTTCGGTGCTTCCGCCGGCCCGAGGCGGCTTACCTGGTTCGTGCGGGTCCTCACCGGCGGCGACGGCAACCCGACCACGGCCATCCCGTCAGGGTCGGCCGGGTCGCTCATCGCCGGCCGGATCGTCAGCCTGTCCCGCACAGCCGGAACCGGCTGGCGGTGGGCGACCAGCTTTGGCGACGACCAGACCAGCAACACCACTTTCTCGGCCACCGGCACGACCGCGCTCACCTGGAAGGCCGGGGACTTCGCCCTCATCGGCTACGGCGTCGCCTCCAACGCTGACTCCTACACCGCCGAAGCCATCGCGGTCAGCGGGGTCTCCTTCGGGACGGTCACCGAACGGGCGGACGCCGTGGTGACCGCCGGGAACGGGACTACCACGGCCATGGCCACCGCCACGGTCTCCTCGGGCACTGCCACACTCGCCCCCACGATCACGGCGACGCTCGCGAGCGCCTCCATCGGTATCGCCGGGGTGCTGCGCCTGCGCGAGGCCTCCTCGGACGTGAATGCCAGCGCCCAGTCGGTGTTCCCGCCCAGGAATTTGGTGTCGGCGACGGGGCTGACCGGTGACGACATCGTCACCGCGACCCTGTACCGGCAGGTCGGCACCACCCTCACCGCGGTGAGGGCCGCCAGCGGTATCGACGTGACCGGGCAGAGCGCGCTGCTGCGGGTGGACGCCGAGCAGCCGTTCGGGGTGTCCCTCAACTACGCCGCGGTGCTCACCGATATGTACGGCCAGCAGTGGACGGTCTACTCGGGTCCCATCACGTCGATGGTGACGAGCGACGTCATCTCCGACGCCATCCGGGGTGTCGGCGCGCCCGTCTTCATCGAGAGCTGGGACGACAAGAAGCGCACCCGGGATGCCACGACCTTCAACATCAACGGCCGCATCGTCGTGCAGGGCAAGAAGCGCGGCTCTGCGCAGGCCACGGTCACGGTGTCCACGGACACCGACGACGACGGCGACGCGCTCCAGGACGTCCTCGACAACGCGACTGAGGGCACGATCCTCATCCGTAAGCAGGTCACCCTCTCCGGCGTCGACAACTGGCTGGCGCTCCTCGACGACGACGAGAAGCGGAACTGGCAGACGCCGTACAGGTCGTGGGACTTGAACACGGTCGAGACGCAGGCCTGGCCGGATGTCCTCGAGGCGGCCGGCTTCACCCTCGCCGACATCGCGAACAACTTCTCGACGCTCCAGGACATCGCCAACGCCTTCCCCGGCACGCTCCTGGACATCGCCCAGTACGACTTCGGACCCTGACATGCTCGATATGTCCGCCACCGCGCTCGCCGTCGTCCAGCGCTCCCACACGATGGCCATGCGCGCCGAGTCCTGGCTCGGCGGCCAACTCCTCACCGACGGCATCCCCATCGCCGACGGCAGCGAGTCCCGAGACCGCAGCTTGGCCGTCCCGGAGCAGATCACCCTCACCGTGCCGCGCCGGGACCAGGGATACGACTGGGACCCCGGCACCGACCCCGCCCACCCGCTCGCCGCCTACGGGCAGATGCTCCGCATCGACTACGGCATCGACATCGGCAACGGCTACGAATGGATCAACAGGGGCTGGTTTCTCATCACCGAGAGCAGCACCGAGGGCGACACGGTGACGGTGACCTGCGCGGGCCTGCTCACCCTCATCGCCGAGGCAACGCTCGTCAGCCCATTCCAGCCGGGATCCTCCGACACGCTCGCCTCGGTCGTCCGCGCGCTCATCGAACCGGCGCTGACCGTGAGCTTCGACGGCACCCTGGTCGACCGAGCGGTCCCGCTCGGCATGCAATGGGACTCCGACCGGCTCGCGGCAGTCACCGAGGTCCTCGGCGCGTGGGGAGCAGCCGAGCGGGTCACCGAGGACGGCTTCCTGCTCGTCGAGCCCGTCAGCGACGCCGCGCCGGCGGTCCTGGCCATCAGCGACGACCGGGCCACCGGCACGGTGGTGCGCTGGCAGGGATCCACCACCCGGGACGGCGCCTTCAACGTCGTCGTCGCCCAGGGCGAGGACGCCAACGGCAACCAGCTCCAGGGCGTCGTCTACGACAGCAGCGGCACCTCGCCATACCAGTACGGCGGAGCCTTCAACCCGCTGCCCGTGCCGTACATGTACCAGTCGAGCCTGCTCACCACCGTCGCCCAGTGCCGGACCGCCGCCGCCGCCCAGCTCGCTCTCCTGCGACGCCAGGCGTTCCGCAAGCTCGCCGTCACGATGGTGCCGCACCCGGGCCTGGTCACCGGCGACATCCTCACCGTCACCGGCGCAGGCCTCACCGGCGCCCGCTGCGCGATCGAGCAGCTGTCGCTGCCGTACTCGCCCGGCGAGATGACCCTGATCCTTCGAGTGCTGTAGGGGGAGCGGTGCCAGACTTCGCCGACACCAGAGTCAGCCTCGCCGGTACCGGCCTGGCGCGCGGCATCGCACAGACCGCGGTCTCCTCAGGCGCCTGCCTGGTGAAGGTCGGCGGCATCGTGGTCACCGCGCGCGCGGCGACCGGTCTCACGATCGCGGCCGGGAACGTCCTGCTCCTGGCGCGCCTCGCCAGCACCTACTACGTCATCAACGTCGTGCCCGCCGCACCCACCTCCACCCCGACAACGCCCCCACCGGCCGACAGCACGCCGGTGGACACCGGGGACACACCCCCGGCTCCCAAGCCGACCGTCCGGACCGGAACCCTGACCTGCGTGCCGACGGCCACGGCCTGCTACCGGGACGGCTCCTGGCGCTCTGACGGCGCCCCGACCAACAGCTTCGACCTCTACCAGGGCCGCTACGGGGGCAGTTCCTACGGCCGGAACACGGGCGTCGCCTTCTACGGGTCGAAGCCGCACACTCTGTCCGGCGCCACCTGCACGAGGGCGACCGTACAGATCAAGAGGCTGTCGGCAGGCGACTACTCGGCCCGATCGGCGACCCTGCGGCTCGTCTCCCAGACCAGCCGCCCCGGCGGGGCACCCACGCTCAACGAGTCGACCAGCGGCCCCAGCCTGACGATCGGTTCCTCAACGACGTTCACACTGCCCGTGTCGTGGGGGCAGGCCCTCATCGACGGCACCCGCGGCGGCATCGGCATCAGTGTCAGCTCCGACGACCCGTACATCCACCTCGCAGGGCGCGGCAGTTGGTCCGCCGCCTTCACCGTCACGATCTCCTGGAGGCGGACCTCCTCATGACCGCGAACACCACGAAGGGCATCACCTACCCCCAGTCCACGGACCACACCCGGCTCTGGGAGCACCTGCAGACCCTCGCCACCACCGCCGACGGCATCATCTTCGGCAACGTCGACCGACAGATCTTCACCGCCTCGGGCACCTGGACACGGCCCGCAAACGCGATCATCGTGCACGTTCAGGTACAGGCTGGCGGCGGGGGATCGGGCGGCGTCGGCGCGTCCGGGGCCGGGCAAGCAGCCTGCGCGCCCGGCGGCGGGGGCGGCGAGTATGCGGCGGGCTGGCTCACCCCGGCCGCAACCGGTGCCACCGTCGCCGTGACCGTCGGCGCCGGCGGTACGGGCGGAACGGCCGGAGCCAACGCCGGGAACAACGGGGGCAACAGCTCCTTCGGGTCGCTGATCACCGCTGTCGGGGGCGGAGGCAGCGCGGGTGCTTCCGCGACTGCCTCGGCCAGCGGGGGCGCCGCGAATGGCGGCAGCGGGGGCACCGGCGGGGACCTGCGGATCGCCGGCGGGGACGGCGGCAACGGTCAGGTCGTCTCAGGCACCCCGCTGAAGTACAACAACGGCGGGAGCAGCTTCTTGGCGAACACGCGCCGGGCGACTGGTGTGGCTGCCACCAGTTCCGGGGGTTTCGACGGCTACCTCTACGGGGGCGGGGCGAGCGGACCTTCCGTCGGCGCGAGCCAGGCCGCGGTCGCCGGCAACACGGGCGGCGGCGGCATCGTCATCGTCACCACCTACACCGCATAGGAATCCCGCATGCCTCTCGATCCTCCTCAGACATCGACCAGCGACACCACGTGGGTCATCAACGGCCGTCTCAACCCGAATTCCGTGACCGCCTTTCAGGTGAGCATCACCACCGAAGGTCCGGCCACCGAAGCCGAGGGCGACGCCCTGCTCCAGGCCCTCGTCGACCTGCTCAGCCCGAAGTACACCGGCGTGACCGGCACCAAGGGCTATACCGCCTACACCACCCGGAACATGACGCCCAGCTGATTCCGCCCCCCCCGCCCGCGCCCCGGCCCCCGAGGCGCTTTTTTCATGCCCTGGAGGGCAGTTGCAAGTCACCCACCTCCCTGAGACGCACAACCGGGCCTACCGGCTCGGCCGGCACGTCGAGCACGACCCGCGCAGCCTGCGGTACGCGCACGGCGTGCTGCCCAAGTCGGCCATCAAGTCCGTGGAGTGGACCCGCCGGATCCCGATCCTCGACCAGGGCAGCCTCGGCTCCTGCACGGGCAACGCGGGCACCGGCATCCTCGGCACCGACTCCGCCGGCCGCACCGCCTCCACCAAGGTCACCATCACTCCGGCCGGGGCCGCCGCCTCGCACGGCGTGTTCGTGGCCGGGACGTATGACCTCGACGAGGCGTTCGCGGTCTGCCTGTACAAGCTGGCGACGATCCTCGACGGGATCTCCGGCCAGTACCCGCCCACCGACACCGGCTCGACCGGGCTCGGCGTCGCGAAGGCACTGAAGGCCCTCGGCCTCGCCGGGTCGTACACGCACGCGTTCTCGATCGCCGCCCTCAACTCGGCGCTCCAAACCGGCCCGGTGATGATCGGCATCGAGTGGCTGAAGTCGATGTTCGACACGGCGACCGACGGCCGGATCCTCCTCGACCGGGCGTCCGGCGTCGCGGGCGGCCACGAACTAGAGCTCTCCAAGTACGACGCGACCACGGGCGAGTACTGGGTTCCGAACTCCTGGAACACCTCGTGGGGTGACGCCGGGTGGGGCTACCTGACCACCGCGGACCTGACGTGGCTGCTCTCCCAGCAGGGCGACGTGACGGTGCCCGCACTCTCCGGCTCACCCACACCGGCCCCGGGCCCGACCGCACCGTCGGGCGCCCAGGTCGCGGCCGCCGTCCGCAGCACCCTCGACGGACTGGGGGTCTGACCATGGACGGCCGTCACCCGAGCACCAAGCACCTGCTCAAGTACTTCGAGTACAGCCACCTCCCCGAGCGACTCCAGGCGTTCAGCGCCCCGTTCGCCGAGCTGGCCCACGACGTCACTGGCTATCTGCCCGACGGGCCCGAGCTGACGGCCGGCCTACGGAAGCTGCTGGAGGCGAAGGACTGCATCGTCCGTGCCGCAGTCGACCAGATGCGCGACGAGGCCAACACCGGAGAGGAATCCTGACCATGGCACTTATGCCCGGGGCCACCTTCATAGGCCCCACCCCGAACAAGCGCGTGGACGGAATGGTCGAGGTCCGCGGCCTCGTCCTCCACATCCAGGAGGGCACCGAGGCCGGGTCGGAGGCCTGGTTCAAGAACCCGGCCTCGCAGGCCTCCTCGCACTTCCTCAACCCGAAGGCCGGTGGCCTGCGCCAGCTCGTCGACACGAAGGACCGTGCCTGGGCAGAAGCCGACGGCAACGCCCACTGGGTCAGCGTCGAGAACGAGGGATACGCCGGCGACAAGCTGACCGCCAGCCAGCTGGAGAACGCCGCGCAGCTGCTCGCGTGGCTGCACAAGACCTACAGCGTCCCCCTGGAGTCGACGGACGACCCCAACGGGAAGGGACTGGGCTGGCACGGCATGGGTGGGGCCGCGTGGGGCGGCCACACCGGATGCCCCGGCGACCCCATCAAGGCGCAGCGCGCGGCGATCATCGCGCGGGCCGAGCAGATCCTCGGCCTCGACCAGAAGCCGAAGGTCAGCCTCGCGCACGTGGTGTACGCCGCCCAGCACGACCCGCAGGCCGCCCAGGGCCACACCACGTACAAGGGCGAAGTGCTGCTCGTCGAAAAGGCGTTGCAGGCTGAGGGCCTGCTGGCCGCGCAGTACGTCGACGGCAGTTTCGGCACCAGGACCGTCGGCGCCTACGCCCGCTGGCAGCGCTCGGCGGCCGGTGGCGGCTTCACCGGGACCGCAGCGGACGGCGTGCCCGGCAAGACCTCCCTCAAGCTGCTCGCCGCCAGGCACAACTTCACCGTCACCGACTGATCCGAGAGGAACACCATGACCGACATCAACCTGCCGGGGGACGCCCAGACCGTCCTGAAGACGGCGGCCACCTACGGCAAGGACCTCGCCGAGCGCACCCTCGCCACCGCAGTCGTGGCGGCCGGCGGCGTCGCCGTGGCCGCGGGCCCCGCCGACATGTTCCACGCCTCCTTCTGGGAGACCATGGCCACCGCTGGTATCGCCGCGGCGCTCACCCTCCTCAAGGGGATGGCCGCCAGAGCGTTCGGTACGAAGAACTCGGCGAGCCTCGTCAAGGGCGTCTGATGTGGAGCGCGGCGGCGCGGCGGTTCTCCCACCGCCGCGCCTTCCTCATCGTCGTCGGCCTCGGCTGGGCTCTGTACGGGCGCCTCGGCATCGTCGGCAACCCGAGGTACGGCACCGCGCGTGGCCTCTCCGATGTCACCCAGTACGTGCCGTTGGACGTTCTCGGCTGGATGTGGGTGGCCTGCGGTGCCGTCGCTCTGCTGGCCGGACTGGTCGTCCACTGCCCGCGCGTGCAGGCCCTCGGCTACGTGGCGCTCGCGGTGCCGGCCGGGCTGTGGGCGGGCGCGTTCGCCGCGTCAGCGGCCACGTCCTACCCGGAAGCTGTCGGATCCGCGTGCGGATGGGGGGCGTACACGATCGGCCTGGTACTGGTCTCCGGCATGGACGACCCGCTGCCGCCGCAGCTGAGAAAGAAGGGCCGCTGATGGACTGGGGAGCAGTGGCCGGAGGCGCGGCCTCGATAGTGGTCGGCGCGCTGGCCTGGACGCAGAGCCGATCAACGAACCGGCGCAGTGACTTCCTGGCCATCACCGACCGGCTCGACAAGGAACTGAAGGTGGAGCGCACCCAGCGGAAACTGCTGACCCGCGCCTACCTGGACATCTGGGGGTGGGCCAAGCGGGTCGGCCCGGACACCCCGGCCGGGCCCGCGCCCGAGCCGCCGGCCGAACTCGACCTCACACCCTGGCAGTGAACAGCGGCCCCGCTCTCCTTCGGGAGGGCGGGGCCGCTTTCGTGCGTCCCGGGGTCGGTAGCCTCACGGGCATGGCTGACTACTTGACCGTCTCCACTGCCACCGAGACCCGCGAGCAGGCCGTTGCCCTCGCCCAGTCCGCGGTCCGCGCCCGGCTCGCCGCGGGTGCCCAGATCATCGGTCCGGTGACGTCGGTGTTCTGGCACGCCGGGGAGTTCGGCACCAGCGAGGAGTACCAGCTGCTCCTGAAGACCACCGGCGCCCGCTACCCGGAGCTGGAGGGACACCTCCTCGAGCACCATCCCTGGGACAACCCGGAGGTCTGCGCGACCGAGATCGTGCGGGGTGCGGCCGGATGCCTGGACTGGATCGACCGCTCCACCACCGCCGACTAGGCCGTCCGCTCCACCAGTTCGGCCACCGCCGGCACCGCGCCGTACTTAAGGGCGAGCGCGGACACCACCTGCCCGATGCGCTGACGGGGCCGGGCGGATGCCACCCCGTCGGCCAGTTCCAGGGCCCGGCCTGCCACTCGCGCGGCCTCTTCGACCTCACCGGCCGTCGTGTACGCCTCGGCGAGCCACGTCGAGTACAGGGAGGCGTCCCGGGCGTGTGCATCGTCGAACGCGCCGAGGCCGCGGACCAGGTGGGGCACCGCGCGCAGCGGCCGCCGCAGCTCCGTCCAGCAGCGGCCCGCCATGATGTCCAGCTCGACCTGGTCCACCCACGCCGACCACGCGGGCTGCGGGTCGCTGGCGTCGTCCGCGCCGAGCGCGGCCCGCGCCTCGGCGAGCGCCGCCTCGGTGCCGGCCGCGTCTCCGGCCACGGCCCGGGCCCACGCGCATCGCTCCCACAGCAGCGCGCGCACGGTGGCCGGGGTGTTCCCGGTGATCGCCTCACAGGAATGCGCCGCTATGGCGGCGGCGGCCCGCGGGTCGGCGCCCGTCGCCTGGTAGGCGAGGTACGCGAGCGCGTTGCGGGCGAGGTCCTCGGCGCCCGCGTCCTCGGCCGCTGACCGGCTCTCGCGGTACAGGCTCACCGCCTCCCGCTCGCGGCCTCCGTCGAACGCCGCCCATCCGGCCTGCTGCGCCTGCTCGGCGCCCAGCGCCAGGAGCTGGCGGCCGACGTCCTCGCTGTAGCTGCTGGTCCGCAGGATGCGTCTCGTCCGCTGGTACTCGGTCGCGTACAGCCGGTACGTGTCGCCGCCGCCGAGGACGTCATCGAGGCGCCGCAGCCGGTTGGTTCGCTCACGCAGGCGGGCAACCGTGCCCGCGTCGGCACGCTGCGGTACGGACGGCGGGAGCACGTCGGGCAGGGTCGCGGCCAGCCCGACGGCGCCGGCGGCGAGGACGTCCCGGCGCCGGATGGCCGCCGTGTCGACAGTCGTCTCCCACGGGCGGGGTGCGAGCCCGACCATGTGCCCCGGCACTCGTAGAGCGTCCGCGATGGCGGCGATCTTGTCGTAGCTTTCGACGCGGCCCCGGCCGCGGGCGAGGGAGCCGACCCGTTCGGGCTTGATGCCGCACTCGGCGGCCAGCCGGTGGTAGCTGACGCCGGTGTGCTGCCGGGCGAGACGGAAGACGGTCCCGAAGTCGTGGGCGCGCAGGGCCTCGGCCATCACGGGTAGTTCGAGGACGGCGGCCGGTAGGGCGGTGGGCGGCTGGATCGCCGGCACAGGGTCCCCCGTTCATGGCGGGCCGCCTGTTACTCGGGGTGTACCCATGATGGGTATACCCGTCGAGGGGATGGCAGCCGTGGTGCAGAAGCGGATCGTTGGCTGAAAACCCCGGCGGCCGCGCGAACGGCCCCGGGTGTGGCCGACGCCTGGAGTCGACATGACCGAGAGTACGCAGACTGATACACCCCCGGCCAGCCCCCGCACGCACGGGTGGTGCCACTGGCACAAGGGCCTTGGCGAAGACGTCCAGCTGGTCCAGGTTGTCGAGGCAGGGTCGGGCCCAGGGTGGTCCTTCTACGCCTGCCACCGGTGCCGCGACCAGCACAATCTCGTCCCGCTCACCGACCAGCCGGGAGAGACGCCGGAGCCCGCTCCGGCGAAAGCAGCGCTGTTCGCGCTCGGCGACCACTCCATCAGCTGTCCCACGTGCAAGCCGAAGTGGGAGGGCGACAAACCGGTGCACCAGGAGTGCGCCGAGGCAGACCGGCTGTACCGGCTGTACCGGGCGGAGGTGCGAGCGTCGTGACGGACCCTACGAAGCAGGTCGAGCAAGCTGACGGGTCGGGCTACCGCGCGGCCGGCCTGTGCGCCGACGCGCATTCCAGTGGGACCCGGTGCACGCGCAGCGCGTCCGACCACCACGGCCCGGGCGAGCACGGCAACCCCTACATACGCAGCGGGGCCACCGACGCCATCGGCCTGCGCTGGTAGAGCTCCGGTCCCGGGGTGCCGACGCTCCGGGGCCGGACCGGCGGCCGCCCTGCCACCCCCGTCGGGGCGGCCGCTCAGCGCACCAGCTCGGCGAGAGGTACGCCGATGACGTCGGAGATGCGTAGGAGCGTGTTGATCGTGGCGTTCCGGGTGCCGGCCTCGATGAGGACGATGGATGGCCGGTCGAGGCCGATGCGGTTGGCGACTTCTTCTTGAGTCAGCTTGGCCGCCTCGCGTGCGACCCGGATCTTCTCGCCGATGGCCCGGCGGCGCGGGAGCAGCGGATCGGGTCGAGCAGGCACCCGACCAAGCTCCACTGGTCAAGATCGAATGTCTGTAGGTTAAAACCTACATCGCAGGACAGACGTCGTTTGCGGCGCTCACGCACGCTCACGCAACCGACACCCACAAACCTGCCGAGGCGTTGGGGCTACGGCTCTGGAGAGGCGCCGAGGCAGGCCGGGCGGTCACCCCCACGGGGTGGCCGCCCGCGCTGCATTCGGGGCGCCCGAAGGCCCCGGCCACCAGCCATGATCGTCTGCATTTCGGTTGAGCTTTGGCTGAGCTGACGATCTTGGAGGGGTCCCAAAACGGACTCGCCCCCAGCTCGAAGTACGTCTGAGCTGGGGGCGTTTCGGTAGGCCGTGTGGGACTCGAACCCACAACCAATGGATTAAAAGTCCACTGCTCTGCCAATTGAGCTAACGGCCCAGGCGATGTTGCCTCCCCGAGCATAGCCGGACGGAGCCGTGTCGCCGATCGGGTATCGGAGTCACGGCCGCGTCGGGTGGCGGAAGTGGGCCCGGAGCGTCAGAGATCGACCAGTTTGGCGGTGTCCTCGTGGCGTGCTCTGTCCGGGCTGAGGAACCAGTGGCGGGCCGAGACCTGCCACCAGACCGCGGCGAAGCCGAGGACCACGAGGACGGCGACCGGGGCGTAGTTGAAGGTCTCCCAGGTGACCGGGGAGACCTGCGGGAGCATGAAGAGAACGGTGATGACGACGACCCACGTCACCGAGATCACGCCGATCACCAGCGACCAGCGGCCCAGGTGCCAGGGCCCTCGCTCGAACGCGTCGCCCTTGCGCACCCGCAGCAGCGTCGGGATCACGTACGCCACGTACAGGCCGATCACCGCGATCGACGTCACGGCGGCGTAGGCCGTGTAGTTGATCAGGTAGGGCAGGCCCAGGACGAGCGCGGCGACGGCCGCGAGCCAGACCGCCGCCACGGGGGTGCGGGTACGCGGGCTGACCGTGTGCCAGACGCGGGAGAAGGGCAGCGCCCCGTCGCGCGAGAAGGCGTAGATCATGCGGCTGTTGGCCGTCACCGACGCCATCCCGCAGAAGAGCTGGGCGCCGATCACGACCAGGAGGAGGAGTTTGCCGGTCGTCGCGCCGAGCGCGTCCAGGAGGATCTGCGCCGGGGGCGCGCCCGTCGGCGACTTCAGCTCCTTGTCGTAGGACTGGATCGCGAACGTGAAGCCGAGGAGGAGGACGAAGCCGGCTATCCACGACGTCCAGATCGAGCGGACGATGCCCTTGGGGCCCGCCGTCGACGCGTCGTGGGTCTCCTCGGTCATGTGCGCCGAGGCGTCGTAACCGGTGAAGGTGTACTGCGCCATCAGCAGGCCCAGGAGGACGACGTACGGGCCGCTGCTCCAGCCCGTCTCGTTCACGAACTTCGTGAAGACGAAGGACGCCGACTGATGGTGGTCGGGCACGAAGGTCAGCGCGCCGACGATCACCAGGACGCCGACCACGTGCCACCACACGCTGACGCTGTTCAGGATGGCGACGATGCGGACGCCGAAGGTGTTGAGGAGGCCGTGCAGGACCAGGATCGCCGCGAAGAGGAGGATCGTGCGGCCAGGGGTGACGGTGAAGTCGAACTGGAGGTTCAGGTACGCGCCCAGGAAGGACGCGGCGCCGAAGTCGATTCCTGCCGTCACCGCCACCTGGCCCAGCACGTTGAACCAGCCCGTGAACCACGCCCAGGCCGCGGCCGAGCGGGGCGGGGCCAGGCGGTGGGCCCAGAAGTAGAGGCCCGCCGAGGTGGGATAGGCGGAGCAGATCTCGGCCATCGACAGGCCCACGAAGAGGGTCATCAGGCCCACGGCCACCCAGCCCCAGGTGATCACCGCGGGGCCACCGGTGATCATGCCGAAGAGGTAGAGGGTGAGACAGCCGGAGAGGACCGAGATGATCGTGAACGAGACGGCGTAGTTCGAGAACGCCGACATACGGCGGGCCAGGACCTGGGTGTAGCCGAGCTGGGCCAGCCGCTCCTCGTCGGAGAGCGGCGTGCCTGTCGCGTCATCTGTCATGCCCCCAGCGATTCCCTCGCCGAGGGCGTGACATGCATCACAACTTGGCTAGAAAATGCCCTTGTAGCCCTGCCAACCCGTCGCGATCTTCACCCGCGCCGCGAACGTCCCCCTGCCGGTGCCGGACAGCCGGTACAGGTTCCCGGCCGTGTCGCGCGCGACCAGGTCGTTCTTCCCGTCCCCCGTGATGTCCCCGACTCCCACGAGCGCGTTGTACGACGCGCCCCACCCGGTGGCGATCCGCACCCGGCCGCCGAAGCCGCCCCTGCCGGTGCCGTAGTACCGGTACAGGTTGTTCGCCCGGTCCTGCGCGACCAGGTCCCCGATGCCGTCGCCGTTCAGGTCCCCGGCGCCGACGACCTTCTTGTACGTCTTCCAGTTGCCGTACAGCTGCGCGCGTGCGGAGAGCCTGCCCGTGCCGGTCGTCCGGTACAGGTACACCGCGCCGGTGGCGGCGTTGCGGGCGAGCAGGTCGGGGCGGCCGTCGCCGGTGACGTCACCGGGCGAAGTGAGCACGTCGTACTGGTTCCAGCCGCTCGTGCCGAGGTTCCAGGACCCCGTCGACGGGGTGAGTGCCGCGCCGCAGGCGGGCAGGTACGCGCGCAGCGCACCGCTGGGCAGGCGCACCAGCACATCGTTGCAGCGGTCCTCGTTCAGGTCGCCGAACGGCACGGCGACGGTTTTCGTCGCCCAGCCGTTCCCGGAGACCTTCCCGGCGAAGCCGCCCGTGCCCGTCCCCTTCTGGAAGGTCAGCGTGCCCGAGGAGTTGAGCGTGAGCAGATCACCGAAGCCGTCCGCGCCCACGTGGTCGCGCCGCACCGGAGTCCCCGCCTCGATCCGCACCGAACCGGTCACCTGGAGCGGCGCCCCGGCTCCGTCGGCGGGGGTGACGGACAGCGTCCATGTGTACGCCCCGTTCGGCACCGGCACGTCTCCGGGCGCCTTCCGGTCCATCGCGAACCAGCCCACCGTCAGCGCGCCTCGCGTCTCACCCCCGTCCGCCGTGTCGACGACCTCGCCGGTCGCCTTGGAGCGCACGGTGAGCTTCCAGCCGGACGCCGGCTTCGACAACAGCATGCTCGTCAGCGTGTCCGGCGTCGTGTCGACCGTGCGCGGGGCGACGGTCGTCGCGCTCTGCGCGGGCGCGAGCAGCCGCAGCGGCTGCTCGGACACCCCGGACGGTACGAGATGGATCTGCTCCTCACCGTCCACATAGGCCGCGTTCGCCCCGGACTCGTCGACGGTCCAGCGCACGTCCCGCTGCGAGACGCCGGTGTCGGGCAGGTCGCCGACGACCCGGCTGACGGGAGTCCCGTCGGCGACGGTCGTCAGCACCAGCTTCCCGGCCGCCTTGTCGTGCGTGACGAGGAATCCGTCCCCGAGCTTGGCCTCGTCGCCCGGGACGGGCACCGACTTCTTCGCCGTACGGTCGTAGACCCCGGCCGTGGCGCCGCAGTTCCAGTACAGGTAACGGCCGTTCGCCTGGAGTTCGGTGGGCGCGCAGCCGCCGTCGTCGAGGGTGAGCGTCTCGACGGTCCGCTTCGCCGCCAGGTCGTACGCGCCGACCTGCCCGGGGGTCGTGGCACTCGCCGTCCAGAGCAGATCGCCGGAGAGGGCGGCGGCGCCGGTGGTACGGGTGACCTTGGGGCCCGCGCTGTCGCCGATCTTGTAGACGTACTGCTGGGTGTCGGTGGTGTAGAGGACGTACTCGCCGGAGACGTCGGTGATCCGGCCGCCGGCGGGGACGCCGTCTTCCCAGAAGGAGTACCGGGCGGGGCCGTTCGCCCGGAGCCGGTCATGGGCGCCGGTGCCGCGCTCCAGCCACACCGTTCGGCCCGTGGCCGTACCGAACAGCTGCGAGCAGCCGACGTCCGTCGCCGGGCAACTGCTCAGCAGCACGTCCGGGCCGTCGTAGTTCGAGCGTGCGCCGTACGTGGGCGTACCGGTCGCGGCGACGGTACGGCCGAAGGTGTCGCGCCCTCCGTAGTAGCTGTTGTCCGCCTCCACCAGCCGCCCCTGGTCCAACGACAGCCCCTGGATCGGGTACGGCGGTCTCGGCAGCGCCTTGGCCTCGGTGGCGACCGGCCTGCCGTCGGCGCCGGCGGTGATGTGCCTCACCCCCCAGTCGTCGGCGCCGGATCCGCCGACCACGACCGCCGTGCCGTCCGGGCCGACGGACAGTCCGCTGTTCGAGGCGGCGAGCAGGGTGACCGGGGCACCGCCCGCGATCGGTACGGCCGTGACCTGTCCCCGGCCGCCCGGCTGGTGGACGAGCCAGTCGCCCACGACCGCAAGGCCGCCGGACGACACGGCGGAGTCGAGGGTCACCGCGACCGGCTCCGCCGTGAGGTCGGCGCGGGAGTAGACGTACGCGGTGGTGGCGCTGCCGCCGGCGTAGACCACGATGTGGTCGGGCGAGAGCCTGATGCCGAGGTTGGTGCCGGAGGGCAGGGCGGACGTCCAGCCCTCGACCTGGCCGGACTTCGGGTCGACCACGGCCAGGACGGGGGAGCCGTTCAGTGTGGCCCGGAAGACGAACCCGTCCGCGTCCCCGCGCACCGGCCCGCCGATGACCATGCCCTCGGGAGCTCCGCCCACGATCACCTCGTTGGTGGTGCCGTCGGCGCCGGGGGTCAGCAGCCGCTTGACCCTGGTGGTGGTGCCGTCCGTGGCGGTGACGGTCTGGTTCGTGGCGACCGTGGTGCCGAAGACGCCGTAGAGCGACTGGCCCGAGGGCATCCGGACGGTGCTGGTGGTGCCGTCGACCGCGTTCCACAGGTCGATGCGCCCGTCGCCGCCGTGCACGTAGGCGAGGACATCGCTGCCGGTGCCCCTGTTGTAGAACGTGCTGTCGCCCATGGCCGACGGCGTGTCGAAGGACTCGCCGTCCGAGTACCGCGTCCAGACCGCGCGTGAGTGGCCCTCCAGCTGGTGGAAGACGCCCTGCGTCCCCGCGCCGTCCCCACCGGACATGGGGTTGGTGTAGAGGAGGGAGGCCGTGAGGTTCGAGCTGCGGTAGGTGGCCGGTACGACCGTCTCCTGCGCGGTGCCGACCGCGACAGCGGTCCCCACCGGACCGGCGACGGTGACGAGCGCGGCGGACGCGGCGACCGCGACCGCCGCGGACACGAAGGCGTGGCGAGCCAAGGTGATGAATCCTCCCCGTGCGGAAGAAGGGACGCACGCCGCTCGGTTTCCCGCCCCCGGCTGTCATGTCCCCTCTGAAGTGAGCCGATCATAGTCCCGGACACGACTGAGCGCCGCGCCCCTCCGGAGAGGGACGCGGCGCTCAGTCGTGTGTCACGGAACGTCAGCCGTTGCGCTTCCAGCGCGGCTTGTCGTCGCGGCGCCCGAAGGAACCGGAGGACGAACCACGGTGGTCGTCACGACGGCCGTACGGGCGGTCGTGGCCGGGGCGGTCGTGGCCGCCGCTGCGGAAGCCGGGGCGGTCGTCGCGGCGGTCGCGGTTGAACGGACGGTCGCTGCCACGGTGGCCACCGCGCTCGTCCCGGCGGAAGCCGCCACGGTCGTCACGGCGCTCGAACGAACGGCCACCGCGGTCGTCACGGTCGCGGTCGAAGGAACGGCCACCGCGGTCGCCGCCACGGTCGTCGCGGCGCTCGAAGGAACGGCCCCCACGGTCGTCACGGCGGTCGTCGCGGCGCTCGAAGGAACGGCCCCCGCGGTCGCCGCCACGGTCGTCACGGCGGTCACGGTTGAACGGACGGTCGGTGCGGTCGCGGTCCCGGTCGAAGGAGCGGCCGCCACGGTCGTCACGGCGGTCGTCACGCCGCTCGAAACCGCGCTCGCGGTTGTCGCGGCGCTCGAAGGGACGGCCACCACGGTCGTCCCGACGCTCGAAGCCACGGTCGCGGTCACGGTTGAACGGACGGTCACCACGGTCGAAGGAGCGGCCACCACGGTCGTCACGGCGGTCGCGGTCGAAGCCGCGGTCCCGGCCGTCCCGGGCGTCGCGCGCCGCCGGGACCTCCGGCTGCGCCTCCACCACGGTCTCCTCGGCCACCACGGTCACAGCCTCGGCCTCGGCCTGCGCCTCGGCGACCGCGGTCTGCGGGTCGTCGCCGCGCTCGCGCGCGGCCCGGGCGACCAGACGGTCGGCCTCCTCGCGCAGCTCGGCGGCCCGGCGCTGCGCCCGCTCCAGCTCCTTGGTGAGCTGGGCGACCTCGCGCTCGGCCTGCTGCGCCGCGTTGCCCGCGGACTCGGCCTGGACCTCGGTCATCGAACGGGCACCGGTGATCTCGGCGACCTCGGGCTCGAAGGCCGTACCGGAGTTGATGATGTGACGCCCGGCGTCGACGCCCGCGTCCTCCATCAGCCGGAAGATCTGGCGCCGCTGGTGCGGGAGGGAGAGCGACACGACGGTGCCGGTGCGGCCGGCCCGGGCGGTGCGGCCCGCGCGGTGCAGGTAGTCCTTGTGGTCACCGGCCGGGTCGACGTTGAGGACCAGGTCGATGCCGTCGACGTGGATACCGCGGGCGGCGACGTCGGTGGCGACGAGGACGTTGACGTACCCGTCCTTGAAGTCGGCGAGGGTGCGGGTCCGGGCGCCCTGGGTCATGCCGCCGTGCAGCGCGTCGGCCTTCACACCGGAGTCACGCAGCTGCTCGGCGACGCGGTCGGCGCCCAGCTGGGTGCGGACGAAGATGATCGTGCGGCCCTTGCGGGAGGCGATCGCGGCGGTGACCGGCGCCTTGTCCTTGGGCTTCACGATCAGGATGTGGTGCGACATGGTCGTGACGTTGCCCTGGGCGCTGTCGACCTCGTGCGTGACGGGGTTGCTCAGGTAGCGCTTGACCAGCGTGGAGATCTCGTTCTCCATGGTGGCCGAGAACAGCATGCGCTGGCCGCCGGCCGGGACCTGGTCGAGCAGCTCGGTGACCTCGGGCAGGAAGCCCAGGTCGGACATCTGGTCGGCCTCGTCGAGGACGGTGATCTGGACGTCCTCCAGGGAGCAGGCGCCGCGGTTGATGATGTCGCGGAGACGGCCCGGGGTGGCGACGAGGACGTCGACGCCGCGCTCCAGGGCGTAGATCTGGTTGCCCATGGACGTACCGCCGCAGACGACCTTCATCTTCAGGCCGAGGACGTCGCCGTAGGGCTGGAGCGCGTCGGCGACCTGCATCGCCAGCTCGCGCGTGGGGGTGAGGATGACGGCACGCGGCCGCTTCTTCTCGGTGTGGCCGCCGGCCAGCGTGGCCAGGGTGGGCAGACCGAAGGAGAGGGTCTTGCCGGAGCCGGTGCGGCCGCGGCCGAGGATGTCCTTGCCGACCAGGGCGTCCGGGATGGTCGCGGCCTGGATCGGGAAGGGGGTGGTCACGCCGTTCTGTGCGAGCTTGCGCACGACGCCCTCGGGGAGGCCGAGGTCGGCGAAGGTGGTCTGGGGGGTGGTGTCGGTGGTGTCAGCGGCCTCGTCGGAGGCCTTGGTCACCAGGTCGTCGTTCTCGAACTCGTTCTCGGACACGACGAACTGATCAGTACTGGACACGGACATGCGAATGCGAAACCTTCCGGAGTCTCTTCGGCACGCGCCCGTCAACTCCGTGATTCGCTCATGACCGCCTCAATGCGGTCCGCCACGGCAAGGGAGAGTACGCGCCACACGGCGCGCTCTGCGGTGGCGCCGGGCAAATGGGATCAAACGATCTACCACCATACGCACCTACTACCCCCGAAGGCAAACTGAGCCCCGACTTCGCAGCTCAGAGCAGTACAGCCACACGGACCGGACGCGCACGATGACAGACACCAGAACACCGGAACCCGCCCCCTTGTTCCCGCTCTCTTCCCGCTCTTCCAGCCCGCTCTTCCAGCCCGCTCTTCCCGCCCGCTACGCCGGGGTCCCCGCCGCCGGCGCCGGTTCCCGTTGGACGAGCTGCGGTCCCGTCTCCTCGTGTGCCGACGAGGACGGTTCGGCCGACGGCGGGTCGCTCACCGGGGGCGGCGGCGGGGGCGAGGCCGGGGGCGGGGTGGGGGTGACCGCCGGGGGCGTGGGGGACGCCGGGTCGCCCGTCGGCGGCCCGGCGGGCGACCCCGGCGCCACACTCCTGCCCGGCTGCGCCGGCGCGTCCGGTCCCGAGCTGTCGCCGCCCTGCGCGGGCTGCCCGGACGCCGACGCCGACTCCCCCGGCCGCGGCTTCCCCGCGTGCCCCCGCTTCCCGTCGGCCACCGCACCGCCGTACCCCGCGCCGCCCTCACCGGTCACCCCGGAACCCCCGGCGACCGCGTCACCGCCCCGGTGCCCCGCGGAGTGCGACGGCTTGGCCTTCCCCGCGTCGTCGCCCACGTTCACACAACCGGCGGCGGCCGCGACGGCCATCACCGCGACGGCCAGACGGACGGGTACGTTCAAGGGGCGCACGGCGGCCACCTCCGGGGGGAAGTAAGAAGTCGACCTGCCCAACTCCCGCCGCCCGCAAGAGGACACGCTGACCGCGCGCCGGGGACAAACGACCGAAGCATCGCCCCGCCACACGGCCCGCGCCGCCCGGTGCGGCGGTGCCCGAGCCGGGACCGCCGGACCCGAAGCCGGCACCCCGACCCCCACCGCCCGCGCGCTCCGTCCCCGACAATGGCCGTGTGCTGGAGATGACACGCGAAGCGTTCGAGGAACTCGTGAGCGAGGCCCTGGACCGGATCCCACCGGAACTGACCCGGGTGATGGACAACGTCGCCGTGTTCGTCGAGGACGAGCCCCCGGCCGACGACCCGGAGTTGCTGGGCCTGTACGAGGGGACCCCGCTCACCGACCGCGGCGAGTGGTACGCCGGTGTGCTCCCGGACCGCGTCTCGATCTACATGGGCCCCACGCTGCGCTCCTGCGAGACCCCACAGGACGTGGTGCACGAGGTCGCCGTGACCGTGATCCACGAGATCGCCCACCACTTCGGGATCAACGACGAACGCCTTCACGAACTGGGCTGGGGCTGAGCCCGGCCCCGTGACAGGCGGGCCACGAACCGTCGCATACCAACCCCCGAGCCTGGGCATACGGCCCCAATGGCCCGCGTCCGCACCCGAGCCCAAGCCCGTCCGCCCGTCCTGGAACTCGACCCGCACGCACACGAACCGCCCGTCTGGAGCCGCGTCCTCGGCCTGGCGGCGGTCGTCGTCCTGGGCGCCTGGCTGGGCCTCCTGATCGTCGGGAACGTCCGCACCCAGGTCGGCCCGATGGACACCACGATGACCCTGCGCCCCTCCCTCGACGGGGGCACGAAGATCAACGTCTCCCCGCTGGGCGCCCTCTATCTGGACACCCACGCCGGACCGGTCCGTCTCGACGTCAACGTCGACCAGCTGGACCCGGTCCGCTCCCAGGCCCTCGTCGACCACCCCGAGCGTCTCGCCGGACTCCAGGACGAGGTCGCCCACGACGTCGAACACGGCACCCTCGACCTGGCCGAACGCTCCTGCGTCGCCGTGGTCGCCGGCGCCACCGCCCTCGGCCTCGCTGTCTACCGCCGCCCGCGCCGCGCCCTGGCCGCCGGCGGCCTCGCCCTGGCCCTGCTCGCCACGTCCGGCGCGACCGCGTACGCCACCTGGAACCCCGAGTCGGTCCTGGAACCGAGGTTCTCCGGCCTGCTCTCCTCCGCCCCTGCCGTGGTCGGCAACGCGCGCAGCATCGTCACCGAGTTCGACGTCTACCAGAAGGAGCTGGCCCGCCTGGTGACGAACGTGACGAAGCTGTACGACGTCACCTCCACGCTCCCCGCCTACTCGCCCGACCCGGCCACCCTGCGGGTCCTGCACGTCTCCGACATCCACCTCAACCCGGCGAGCTGGAAGATCATCGCGTCCCTGGTGGAGCAGTACAAGGTGAACGTGATCGTGGACTCCGGCGACACCATGGACCACGGCACGGCGGCCGAGAACGGCTTCCTGGACCCGATCAAGGACCTCGGGGTGTCCTACGTCTGGGTCCGCGGGAACCACGACTCCCGCGTCACCCAGCGCTACCTGTCCCGCATGCGGAACGTGCACGTCCTGGACGACGGCCGGGCCGAGACGATCGGCGGTCTGCGCTTCGCCGGTGTCGGCGACCCCCAGTTCACCCCGGACCGCTCGACCGTGCCCGGCGGTGACGCGGCCGAGGAGCGGGCCGGGGACGGCCTGGCCACGGCCCTGCGGGAGCAGCGGGCGGCCGGGACCCCGGTGGACGTGGCGATCGCGCACGAGCCGACGGCGGCCCGGATGACGGACGGCGAGGTACCCCTGGTGCTGGCGGGGCACATCCACCACGAGCAGACGGAGCTGCTGCCGCACGGCACCCGGCTGCGGGTGGAGGGCTCCACGGGCGGCAGCGGGCTGCGCGCCGTGGAGGGCAAGTACCCGGACCCGATCGAGGCCTCGGTCCTCTACTTCGACCGGGACACCCGCCGCCTCCAGGCCTGGGACGCCATCAGGCTGGGCGGTCTGGGCCAGACGACGGCCGAGGTGAGCCGCCACCTCCCGACCACGTGACCGACCGGCGGCTCTCGTCGCCGGAAACCGTTTTGGCGATACTCCCCGCCATCCCATATGCTTCTCACGTCCCCGACGCGCTGAGAAGCGCCCAGGCGGGCCGATAGCCCTCATCGTCTAGCGGCCTAGGACGCCGCCCTTTCAAGGCGGTAGCACGGGTTCGAATCCCGTTGGGGGCACGCAAGATCGTGTGCGACACTGTTGCACACAACAGCTTGGTCCTGTGGAGCAGTTTGGAGTGCTCGCCACCCTGTCAAGGTGGAGGCCGCGGGTTCAAATCCCGTCAGGACCGCTGAGGTTTCACGTGAAACCTCGTGGCTGGGTAGCTCAGTTGGTACGAGCGATCGCCTGAAAAGCGATAGGTCGCCGGTTCGACCCCGGCCCCAGCCACCACAGACAGCCCCTCCGGGATCCCGGAGGGGCTGTTCTCGTGCACTCCGCGCTGTTCTCGTGCACTCCGCCGGGCGACATCGTTTTGAGCAGGACGGGGGCGGATCATGGCATTCCTTTGAGAACGCCCTGCGAGCATGACGACTGCATGTCAACGCGTGCCACACCCGCGAACGCTCCGTGGAGACCCCCGTGCACAGACCCCGCCCCGCCGTAGGACTGTCCCTCGCCGCGATCGTCGTGGCGGGGGTGATGAGCGGCTGGGGTGCCGCGGCGGCGGTGGCGGACCCGGGGTCGGACCGGACGCTGTACGTCAACAACGAGAGCCTCACGTGCACGGACAGCGGGCCGGGGACGGAGAGCCGGCCGTTCTGTTCCGTACAGACCGCCGCGGACGTGGTCGAACCCGGGGACACGGTCCGGATCCTCGGGGACTACTCGTTGTCACCGCACCCGGAAGCAGTGGTCCTCACCCGGTCGGGGACCAGCGACAAGCCGATCACGTTCAGCGGAGCGCCCCTCTCCAGCCGTCTGAAGACGGTGCTCGCCACTCCCGCCTCCGCACCGGCGCTGACCCTGAAGGGCGTGCACGACGTCCAGGTCGAGTCGCTGACCTTCCGCGACGAGCACCACTCGGACGTGGTGGCGTTGACCGGGTCCGACCACGTGACCCTGGACCAGCTGACGGTCGAGAACACGGCCCCGACGGTTCCCGTCACCGGGACGGCGATCGGCGTGGACGGCACCTCCTCGGACGTGACCGTGTCACGGAACACGCTCAACCCCAGCACCGCGTACGGCGTGCGGGTGCAGCCGGGAGCGGCCCGGATCACCGTGACGAGCAACCTGATCTTCATGGAGCAGCAGGGCGGCATCGCGGTGTCGGGGGCCGCCGACACCGACGTCACCAGCAACACCGTCTTCGCCCCCTGCGCCACCGGGATCTCCCTGGACGGCGGGAGCTCCGGGGTGGTGGAGAACAACGTGGCCCTCACCAACGGCTCCATGCAGACCGGGAGCTGCCCGGCGCCGACCGCTCCGCTCTACGCGGTGCCGGCCGACTCCGCGAACCAGGTCACCGCCGACTACAACGCGGCGGCGACCGCCTCATCCTCTTCCACACCGGCCCGCACCGAGTACTCCTGGGCCGGCACCGCCTACGCCACCAGCGCGGCGTTCCGGGAGGGGACCGGCCAGGGCACGCATGACATCGACGGCGTCACGGCGTATCCGGGGCCGCTGCCCGAGCACTCCCCCCTGATCGACTCGGCCGACGCCACCGCGCCCGGCGAACTCAGCACCGACCTCACGGGGAGCCCACGCGTCGACGACCTTCTGGTCGACAACACCGGCACCGGCACCACCCACCCCGACCGGGGCGCCCTGGAACGGCAGGACACCCTCACCATCGCGTCCGGCGACGTCCCGACGCCCACCAAGGGGCTCGCGCCGCTCGGCATCTCCCTGAACACCGACGCCACCAGCTCCTGGGGCGCGGCCCTCTCCTACTCGGTCGACTTCGGCGACGGCAGCGACCCGGCCACCGGCACCCCCGGCACCCCGGTCACGCACACCTACAGCGCGCCGGGGCTGTACCACCCGCGCATCACGTTCACCGAACCCGACGGGACGACCGCCCAGAAGTCCTACGCCGGGGTGGCGGCGGGTACGGCCGCACCCCCCGCCGCCGGTCTGTCCGCCACTCCGGACACCGCGAACGGGCAGGTCGACGCGGGGTCCGCACGGTTCGCGGTGCCGACACCCGCCGACGCATGGGAGGTCGCCTACCAGACCCTCCAGTACGGGGACGGCACCCAGGACAACCTGGCCGTCGGCGCCACGCAGACGACGCACCAGTACCCGGCCCCCGGCACCTACACCGCCACCCTCACCCAGACCGACCTGCTCGGCCGCACCACCACCGCCACCACCGTCTTCCACGCCGCGGACGCCTTCGTCGCCGTGTCCCCGGCGTACGACACCGAGAAGACGATCGCCGCGCACGGCGTGCTCAGGCTCTCGGCGGCCACCCTGCGGGCCGACTCGAACGGCGTGGACGCGGTGCGGCTCCAGCTCGTCACCAGCCACGCGAGGGCGAACGGCGCGCTCACCCTCTACGCCCACGGCACCACCCGCCCGAACACCGCCGGCATCACCTTCGAACCGGGCCGTACGGCCACCGCCGAGACGACGGTGAAGGTGAGCCCGACCGGTTCCGTGGACCTCTACAACGCGAGCACCGGCGCGGTGACGGTCGACGTGGCGACGGTCGGCCTCCAGTCGCACGCCCAGTACGCCGACGCCTACCACCCGGCCGCTCCGGTCCGCCTGCTCGACACCCGCACCGGCACCGGCGGCGTGCGCGGCCCGGTCGCCGGCGGCCACTCGGTCACGCTGACGGTCGGCGGCACCCACGGTGTACCGGCGGGGGCGCACGCGGTGGTCCTCGACGTCACGGCCACCACCACCAAGGCGTCCGGCGACCTCACCGTGGCCACGCACGGCACCGACGACTCCGTCGTGAGCGGCCCCTACTGGACCACCGGCCAGACCGCCACCGCCCAGATCGTGATCCCCGTGTACGACGGAAAGGTCGTCCTGCACAACGAGAGCAAGGCGTCGGCGCACCTCGTCGCGGACCTCGCCGGCTGGTACGGCACCACGACGTCCGGCTCGGAGTTCCTGCCCGCCGTCCCCACCCGCACGGTCCTCAAGGTCGCCGCCCACGCCACCCTCGAGCTCAAGGTCACCGGCGCGCACGGGGTGCCGGCGAGCGGGGTCACCGCCGCCGACCTGAACCTCGCCGTGGCCGCCCCGTCCGGCAGCGGCTACCTCGTCGCCTACGCCGACGGCGGCCCGCGCCCCGGCGTCTACTCGCTGAACTTCACGAAGGGGCACAGCGCGGCCGGCAGCGCGCTGGTCAAGGTGGGCGGCGACGGCGAGATCGACCTCTACAACGCCGGTGCCGGACCGGTGAACGTCACCGCCGACCTCCTCGGCGCCTACGAAGCGGCCCCGGCGGGCTGACCGCTTGGCGGCACGGACGCACGACGCTACGTTCTGCGTCGACGGAACGGACCAGAGGACCAGCAGGGACCTGAGGGACGAGAGGGCGGGGACGATGAGCGGGGACCAGGACAGAGTCGGCCAGGACGTCGAGCTGGAGAAGACCCGGGCGCGCTACGGGCTGCTCGCCGTCGTCGTCAGCAATCTCGCGATCGCCGCGGTCGCGGTCTTCGGGGTCTGGCGGCTGCACGGCGACACCTCGGTGATCATCGGCGTGCTCACCGCCGCGTTCACCGCGGTGAGCAGCATGACCACGGCCTACCTGGGGATCAAGGCGGTGTCCAACACCGCCAGGTCGCTCGTCTCCTCGGCCGCGGCCACCGCCCACACCGCCACCCCCCACCCGGCCCCCACCGCAGCACCCACCACCCCGGACCCGGCCACCCCGGCCACCCCGGCCGCGACCACCCCGGACCCGGCCACCCCGGCCGCGACCACCCCGGACCCGGCCACCCCGGCCGCGACCACCCCGGCCCCACCCACCCAACGCGGCGAATAGCCCCCTTGTCCCGGCCGAACCGCCGGAGGCAAAAGCGTTCGCCATGGATTTCCCCGAGGTGAGATCCTGGACCGCGTATGTCTACGCACCCCGCTCCCGCCCTCGGCGCCCTCGCCCCCCGCCTGACCGAGCTCTCGCTGCGCGACGCGCACCGGCTCGGGCGCAGGCTGGAAGGCGCGCGCAAGATCCGTAAGCCGGAGGCCCGCGCCGCCGTCCTCGCCGAGATCGAGGCAGAGGTGGCCAGGGCCGAGGAACGGATGGCCGGCCGGCGCGCCCTCGTGCCCGCCGTGTCGTATCCCGAGCAGCTGCCCGTCAGCCAGAAGAAGGACGAGATCGCCGCTGCGATCCGCGACCACCAGGTCGTGATCGTGGCCGGTGAGACCGGCTCCGGCAAGACCACCCAGATCCCGAAGATCTGCCTGGAACTGGGGCGGGGGGTGCGCGGCATGATCGGGCACACCCAGCCCCGCCGGATCGCCGCCCGCACCGTCGCCGAGCGCGTCGCCGAGGAACTGCGCACGCCCCTCGGGGAGTCCGTCGGCTGGAAGGTCCGCTTCACCGACCAGGTGAACCCGGACGCCACCTTCATCAAGCTGATGACGGACGGCATCCTGCTCGCCGAGATCCAGACCGACCGCGAGCTGCGCGCCTACGACACGATCATCATCGACGAGGCCCACGAGCGGTCCCTCAACATCGACTTCCTGCTGGGCTACCTGGCCCAGCTGCTGCCGAAGCGCCCGGACCTGAAGGTGGTCATCACCTCCGCCACCATCGACCCCGAGCGCTTCTCCCGGCACTTCGGTGATGCCCCGATCGTCGAGGTGAGCGGGCGGACGTACCCCGTGGAGGTCCGCTACCGGCCGCTCCTCGAAGCGGAGTCCGAGGACGCCGACCGGGACCAGATCACCGCCATCTGCGACGCCGTGGAGGAACTCCAGGGCGAGGGCCAGGGCGACATCCTCGTCTTCCTCTCGGGCGAGCGGGAGATCCGGGACACCGCGGACGCGCTCACCAGGAAGAACTACCGGTTCACCGAGGTCCTCCCGCTCTACGCCCGGCTCTCGCACGCCGAGCAGCACCGGGTCTTCCAGCCGCACACCGGCCGCCGGATCGTGCTGGCCACCAACGTGGCCGAGACCTCGCTCACCGTCCCCGGCATCAAGTACGTCATCGATCCCGGCTTCGCCCGGATCAGCCGCTACAGCCACCGCACCAAGGTCCAGCGGCTCCCCATCGAGCCGATCAGCCAGGCCAGCGCCAACCAGCGCAAGGGCCGCTGCGGCCGTACGTCCGACGGCATCTGCATCCGGCTGTACGACGAGGAGGACTTCCTCGCCCGGCCGGAGTTCACCGACGCCGAGATCCTGCGGACGAACCTCGCCTCCGTCATCCTCCAGATGACCGCGGCCGGGCTCGGCGACATCGAGAAGTTCCCCTTCATCGACCCGCCGGACCACCGCAACATCCGCGACGGCGTGCAGCTGCTCCAGGAGCTGGGCGCGCTGAACCCGGACGAGAAGGACGTCCGCAAGCGGCTCACCGACAGCGGCCGCAAGCTGGCCCAGCTGCCGGTCGACCCGCGGCTCGCCCGCATGGTCCTGGAGGCCGACAAGAACGGCTGTGTCCGCGAGGTCATGGTCATCGCCGCCGCCCTCTCCATCCAGGACCCGCGCGAGCGCCCGGCCGACAAGCAGACCCAGGCCGACCAGCAGCACGCCCGCTTCCGGGACGAGACCAGCGACTTCCTCGCCTTCCTCAACCTGTGGAAGTACATCAGGGAACAGCAGAAGGAGCGCGGTTCCAGCTCCTTCCGGCGGATGTGCAAGCAGGAGTACCTCAACTTCCTGCGCATCCGCGAATGGCAGGACATCTACAGCCAGCTGCGCACGGTCGCCAAGCAGATGGGCATCCACCTCAACGAGGAGGACGCCCCCGGCGACCGCGTGCACGTCTCCCTGCTCGCCGGACTGCTCTCGCACATCGGCATGAAGGACGTGAAGGACGGCGCGAAGAACGAGTACCTGGGCGCGCGGAACGCCAAGTTCGCGATCTTCCCGGGCTCGGCGCTGTTCAAGAAGACCCCCCGGTTCGTGATGTCGGCCGAGCTGGTGGAGACGTCCCGGCTCTGGGCCCGGGTCAACGCGAAGATCGAGCCGGAGTGGGTCGAGCCGCTCGCGGGGCACCTCATCAAGCGGACGTACAGCGAACCGCACTGGGAGAAGGACCAGGCGGCCGTGATGGCGTTCGAGAAGGTGACGTTGTACGGCGTGCCGATCGTCGCCGACCGGAAGGTGAACTACGGCCGGATCGACCCCGAGGTCAGCCGCGAGCTTTTCATTCGCAACGCTCTGGTGGAGGGTGACTGGCGCACCCACCACAAGTTCTTCGCGGACAACCGCAGGCTGCTGAGCGAGGTCGAGGAGCTCGAACACCGCGCCCGGCGCCGGGACATCGTCGTCGACGACGACACCCTGTTCGACTTCTACGACCAGCGGGTGCCCGACCACGTCGTCTCCGGCGCCCACTTCGACTCCTGGTGGAAGCACAAGCGGCACGAGCAGCCGGAGTACCTGGACTTCGAGCGGGAGATGCTGATCCGGGAGTCGGCGGAGGCGGTCACCAAGGCCGACTATCCGGACTCCTGGCGGCAGGGGCAGCTCAAGTTCCGGGTCACGTACCAGTTCGAGCCGGGCGCGGACGCGGACGGTGTGACGGTCCACATCCCGCTCCAGGTGCTCAACCAGGTCACGGACGAGGGCTTCGACTGGCAGATCCCCGGCCTCAGGGAAGAGGTGGTCACCGAACTGATCCGCACCCTCCCCAAGCCGATCCGCCGTAACTACGTGCCCGCGCCGAACTTCGCGAAGCGCTTCCTGGACACGGCGGTCCCACTCCAGGAACCCCTCACCGTGACCATGGCCCGCGAGCTCAAGCGGATGGTCGGCGTCCCCTTCGAGGCCGAGGACTTCGACTGGGCGAAGGTCCCGGACCACCTGAAGATCACGTTCCGGATCGTCGACGAACGGCGCCGGAAGCTGGCCGAGGACAAGGACCTGGAGGCGCTGCGGCTGCGGCTGAAGCCCAAGGCGCGCCAGGCCCTCTCGCAGGCGGCGGCCGCCACCGCGTCCCGCGCGGGCGGCGAGTCCCTGGAACGCAAGGGGCTCACCGACTGGACGATCGGCACGCTCACCCGTGTCTTCGAGACGCGCCGGGCCGGACAGCCGGTGAAGGCGTACCCGGCCCTCGTGGACGACGGCGACACGGTCTCCGTGCGCCTCTTCGACACCGAGGAGGAGCAGGCCGAGGCGATGTGGAAGGGCATGCGCCGGCTCATCCTCCGCAACATCCCGGTGAACCCGGCCAAGTTCGCGTCGGAGAAGCTGACGAACGCGCAGAAGCTGGCGCTGTCCGCCAACCCGCACGGCACGATCCAGGCCCTGTTCGACGACTGCGCGACGGCCGCGGCGGACAAGCTGATCGCCGACTTCGGCGGGCCGGTGTGGGACGAGGAGTCGTACCGGAAGCTGTACGACAAGGTGCGCGCCGACATCGTCGACACGACGGTACGGACGGTGGGCCAGGTGCAGCAGGTGCTCGCCGCCTGGCAGGCCTGTGAGCGGCGGCTGAAGGGCGTCCGGAGCCCCGCGCTGCTCG
Source organism: Streptomyces sp. NPDC006655 (assembly GCF_040703965.1). Classification (NCBI taxonomy): domain Bacteria; kingdom Bacillati; phylum Actinomycetota; class Actinomycetes; order Kitasatosporales; family Streptomycetaceae; genus Streptomyces; species Streptomyces sp. NPDC006655. The sequence goes on from NZ_JBEYJU010000012.1 coordinate 94,938, forward strand.
CGAACCTGACGGACGTCCGCAAGCAGCTGGACGCCCTCGTGAAGCCGGGCTTCGTGACGTGGGCCGGGATACGACGCCTGCCCGACCTGATGCGCTATCTGGTCGCGGCGGACCGCCGTCTCCAGCAGATGCCGACGAACGTGCAGCGGGACACCACCCGCATGGAGAAGGTCCACGAGATGCAGGACGAGTACGCCTGGCTCCTGGAGCAGCTCCCGCGCGGGCGTCCGGTGCCGCAGCAGGTCCTGGACATCCGCTGGATGCTGGAGGAGCTCCGGGTCAGCTACTTCGCGCACGCGCTGGGCACGGCGTACCCGATCTCCGACAAGCGGATCGTGAAGGCGATCGACTCGGCCGCGCCGTAACAGACCGCTCACGCAGGGTGAGTTCGACCAGCACCCTCCCCCTCCTGTACAGTCCTTCTCGCAGCACAGCGCAGAGAAAGTGCCGCGAAACCTGGTCCTGTGGAGCAGTTTGGAGTGCTCGCCACCCTGTCAAGGTGGAGGCCGCGGGTTCAAATCCCGTCAGGACCGCACAAGATTGAGGCCCGCACCCGCAAGGGTCGCGGGCCTCAGCCATACCCAGCGCACCGCAAGGCCGCGCCCGCGGCGGAGCCGCAATCAAACACAGCAAATCCCGTCAGGACCGCAACAAGCCGAGGCCCGCACCCGCAAGGGTCGCGGGCCTCAGTCGTACCCAGCGCACCGCAAGGCCGCGCCCGCGGCGGAGCCGCAATCAAACACAGCAAATCCCGTCAGGACCGCAACAAGCCGAGGCCCGCACCCGCAAGGGTCGCGGGCCTCAGTCGTACCCAGCGCACCGCAAGGCCGCGCCCGCATCCCCCCGAGGGATGCGGGCCTCAGTCGTATCCCCCGGTCCAACGCCCGCGCGTCCGGGACCGTGTCTGGGCCATTGACGGGGTCACATTCCGTCGGTACCCAGGGAGCAGGGCCCGGTTTCCCTCGGCCCCTCTGGAGGTGGCGTATGGCGGCTTCGGTGCGGCACGAGACGCGGGCGCTCCTGAGGGCCCATCTGGCGGCCGCCTCGTCGTACCGGCACCTGACCCGCCACTGTCCCGTCTGCCATCGGCTGCTGCGGCTGGCCATGGACACCGCCCCGCGCCCGCCGGAAGCCCCCGAGGACGCCACGGAGGACGAGCGGTCGGCCGGCGTCTGAGCCGGGCCGGACCCAACACCCTTACGGCCATGGGGCGATGGCGCCCCACGCCCCATTAGCGCACCAGGGGCGACACAAACAACCCGTGCGGTATGTGACGGGAGTCACCGCATGAGTTCAGGAAACAACGGTACTTACCCCCCTCCTACAACTAGTCAATTTAATATGTGCAATTGCACCACCCTGTCGGCTCGCTCCGACAGCCCTCCCCAGAGTCCGCCAAGCCCGCTCACAGCGCCGCCCCATACGGCGGGCGAAGACGCCAGAAGCCCCCACAGGACGCCACAGGCGCACAAAAAAGATCGCGCTGGACCCGGCGGAGTCCAGCGCGATCTACGACGCACCCTGTGTCGCTTGCCTGAGAAGTTCTAGTCGGCCTGGGCGTGGGCCCTGTTGGGGCAGGTCCCGCGTCGCTTGTAGCTAGGGTTCGGGGCGCCTCGACCAGTGGGGGACCGGTCGGTTTGCCCGCTATTCAGTTGGTCAGGCCTCGCTGCGCTGCTGCGGAATGCCCGCGAGCAGGGCGCGGACCTCAGCCTCGCGGTAACGGCGGTGTCCGCCGAGCGTGCGAATCGACGTGAGCTTGCCGGCCTTCGCCCACCGCGTGACCGTCTTGGGGTCGACACGGAACATGGTGGCGACCTCAGCCGGGGTCAGCAGCGGCTCGGCATCAGGGGTGCGAGCGGTCATGAGCGGCCTCCTCGGGAGAACCGAACCTTCTCGGTTCTTTCCTCTAAATTCTGCACCTTGACCCGCGTTGCCCGAAATGGCGGACGCGAGTCGAGTCGGTTATAGGACGAACGGCTTGTCCTCGGCACTACAACTACACCATCTGTCCAGCCGCGTCGGCCAAACCGATGGAATTGCCCTCCCAGGTAGTCATCAGCCGCGGAAGCCGATGGACCATGCCATAGCGGACAGTCACGCCCCTGTGACGATCAGTCACAGGGGCGATCGGGAGTCACCAGACCCCCCAAAGCACGTAATGCGGAGAATCCGCCCACAGTGCACCACACTTGGACGGAAGGAGCCTTCCCCGGACTCCTTGTCCTATTTTGGCACGAGGAGTAGCAAGGGGCGCAAGGGCCGGGTAAGTGTGATCCATCACCCTTGCCACAAAAGCCCGGATCGGGCCCAACGTCCGTGAGTTCACCGAAGGTGCCGTCAAGGTACGTTGTTTTACGGCATCTAGACCGTGACGTACGTCACTCGCCCTGTATCGACCCGTCAGTCAGTACGGATCACCGGGCACGGCTGCTCACACCGGCGGTCAGTTCGCCGACCGGCGGTCCCGCACCGACCGCCACCGCTCCACCAGCCGCCCGTACGCCTCCCCCGCCGCGGCCCCGTCCCCCTGCCGCAGCGCCGCCACACCGGCCGCCACGTCCGCCGCCGAATGGTCGTCCTCCAGATCACCGGCGGGCAGCGCGTGCACCAGCCCGCCGTAGTCCAGTTCGACCAGCGAGCGCGGGTGGAACTCCTCCAGCCAGCGGCCGACGTCCACCAGACCGTCGATCAGCGGCCCTTCCTCCACCGTGTCCTTGAGCGTGCGCAACGCCCGGGCCACCCGCCGCCGGGCCTGCACCATCGGCGTGCGGTAGCGCAGCATGGGCGGGATCTCCCCGGTGCCCTTCTCGTACCGGCGCTCTTCGTCGGAGACCAGCACGAACCAGTTCAGCGGCACCTGCCAGGTCGCCGTGCGGATCCAGGGCCGGGAGTCAGGGTTGCGCACCAGCCAGCGCTCGTAGTCCACCGCGGCCTGGCGCCGGACCAGCGGGGGCAGCATCGCGTCCAGGACCGGCTTCGGCAGCTCCTCCGGCAGCTCCTGGAGGGCCTGCCAGCCACGCAGCCGGGTCCGCCAGGGGCAGACGCAGACGACGCCGTCCACCTCCAGCACGAACGCGTCGGCGCTCTCCTGCACCGGCACCGGGATCGGCGGGGTGGGCAGCAGGTCGGCCAGCGAGCGGCGCAGTTCGTCCTGGTACGAGGGCCGGTCGGAGCGGCGGGCGTACCGCGCCCAGTGGGCGCGCTCGGGCTCCGGGAAGGCGGCCAGCGGCTCGTACACGCGCAGATACGTCGCGTAGGGCACGACCACCGAGGACACCTTGGGCACGCCTGCTCCCTCCCCATCGGACCGGTCTCGAAACCAGCGGAACCCGCGGCGGAGCCGGCCGTCGGCGGCCGGGAAACCACAGCAGATCGTCCCACGCTCATACGTGCACACGCGGCACGGCAGAGTGATCCTTGACACTGCGCGGATGGTGGGCGGGCAATAGCTCTACGCTCATGCCAAGCCCCCGCCACCCTTACGGGAGCCCAGCTTCCACCCGCCGAACACAACCGGGAGTCACCACAGTGGCCGACGTTTCCACCGGCGTCCTGCACACCCTGTTCCACTCGGACCAGGGCGGTCACGAGCAGGTCGTGCTCTGCCAGGACCGCAGAACCGGCCTGAAGGCCGTCATCGCCATCCACTCCACCGCGCTGGGCCCCGCCCTCGGCGGTACCCGCTTCTACCCGTACGCGAACGAGGAGGAGGCCGTCGCCGACGCCCTCAACCTCGCGCGCGGGATGTCGTACAAGAACGCCATGGCCGGGCTCGACCACGGCGGCGGCAAGGCCGTGATCATCGGTGATCCGGACCGGGACAAGACCGAGGAGCTGCTGCTCGCCTACGGGCGGTTCGTGGCCTCGCTCGGCGGCCGGTACGTGACGGCCTGCGACGTCGGCACCTATGTCGCCGACATGGACGTGGTGGCCCGCGAGTGCCGCTGGACCACCGGCCGCTCCCCGGAGCACGGCGGCGCCGGCGACTCCTCCGTCCTCACCGCCTACGGCGTCTACCAGGGCATGCGGGCCAGCGCCCAGCACCTGTGGGGCGACCCGTCGCTGCGCGGCCGCACCGTCGGCATCGCGGGCGTCGGCAAGGTCGGCCACCACCTGGTGGAGCACCTCCTGGCGGAGGGCGCCGAGGTCGTGATCACGGACGTACGGCAGGAAGCCGTGTGTCGCGTCGCCGACCGGCACCCGGCCGTGGGTGTCGCCGCCGACACCGACGCGCTGATCCAGGTCGAGGGGCTCGACATCTACGCCCCCTGCGCGCTCGGCGGCGCCCTGAGCGACGAGTCCGTCCCGGTGCTGACCGCGAAGGTGGTGTGCGGCGCGGCCAACAACCAGCTCGCCCACCCGGGCGTCGAGAAGGACCTCGCGGACCGCGGGATCCTCTACGCGCCGGACTACGTCGTGAACGCGGGCGGGGTCATCCAGGTCGCCGACGAACTGCACGGCTTCGACTTCGAACGGTGCAAGGCGAAGGCGGCGAAGATCTTCGACACCACACTGGCCATCTTCGCACGTGCGAAGGAGGACGGGATCCCGCCGGCCGCGGCGGCCGACCGGATCGCCGAACAGCGGATGCACGACGCGAGAACGGCCGACGGCCGCTGACCGAACGCCGGGTTCCCGGACACGGTTTCGGTACCCGCCGGCGGACGGTTGGAGAGAACTCTCACGTTCGTCGGCGGGTCGCTCGCCACGAAGTGGTTAAAATCGTCCTTGACCAGCGGGGACGGGGCACTCCGCGGGTCATGGAGTCAGGCGCGTGGTGCGGGCGACGTACCGTATGGGCGCGGGCTCAGGTACCGTGGAAGCCCTACGGACCGGTCTCTCCGAGGAGAGCCCGTTCCGGATCATGAACGCGTGTCAGACTCTGGGGCCGTCGAGCCCCGTCACCGAGGGGGTCGAGCCATGGGGCGCGGCCGGGCCAAGGCCAAGCAGACGAAGGTCGCCCGCCAGCTGAAGTACAACAGCGGTGGGACTGACCTGTCACGTCTGGCCAGCGAGCTGGGCGCATCGACTTCGAGCCAGCCGCCGAACGGCGAGCCGTTCGAGGACGACGACGAGGACGACGACCCGTACGCCCAGTACGCGGATCTCTATAACGATGATGACGACGAGGACGAGGACGACCAGTCCAGTCCCCAGTCGCAACATCGTCGTGGTGCTTGACGTACCACTCCCAGCAGTTCTCGTAGCAACTGCACTTCACCCGGTCCGGGGCCTCTACGCCGGACCGGGTTTTGTGCTGGCTCACCGACCGGTGGTGCCGACCGCCAGGCACCGGCCGCCAGGCACCGGCCGACAGGCACCGGCCGACAGGCACCGGCCGACAGGCACCGGCCGACAGGCACCGGCCGTCAGGCGTAGTCGCCCACCAGTTCCGCGCCGGTGGTGTGCTCGCCGCGCTCGGTGATCTCGCCGGCCACCCAGGCCTCGACCCCGCGGTCGGCCAGTGTGGTGAGCGCCACGTCCACGGATTCCTGCGGGACGATGGCGATCATGCCGACGCCCATGTTGAGCGTCTTCTCCAGTTCGAGGCGCTCGACGTCTCCGGTGCGGCCGACCAGGTCGAAGATCGGGCCCGGCGTCCAGGTGGCGCGGTCGACGATGGCGTGCAGGTGGTCGGGGATCACCCGGGCCAGGTTCGCCGCCAGGCCGCCACCGGTGACGTGGCTGAAGGCGTGCACCTCCGCCGTCCGCATCAGGGCCAGGCAGTCCAGCGAGTAGATCTTGGTCGGCTCCAGGAGTTCCTCGCCCAGCGTGCGGCCCAGGTCCTCGATGTGGGCGTCGAGAGCGAGCCCGGCCTGGTTCAGCAGCACGTGCCGGACCAGGGAGTACCCGTTCGAGTGAAGCCCGGAGGACGCCATCGCGATCACCGCGTCACCCGTACGGATACGATCCGCGCCGAGCAGCCGGTCGGCCTCCACGACGCCCGTACCGGCCCCGGCGACGTCGAAGTCGTCCGCGCCGAGCAGCCCCGGGTGCTCGGCCGTCTCGCCGCCCACCAGGGCGCAGCCGGCCAGCACACAGCCCTCCGCGATGCCCTTGACGATCGCGGCGACCCGCTCGGGGTGGACCTTGCCGACGCAGATGTAGTCGGTCATGAACAGCGGCTCCGCGCCGCACACCACGATGTCGTCCATGACCATGGCGACCAGGTCGTGACCGATGGTGTCGTAGACGCCCAGCTGCCGGGCGATGTCCACCTTCGTGCCCACGCCGTCGGTCGCGGAGGCGAGCAGCGGACGCTCGTAGTTCTTGAGCGCGGAAGCGTCGAAGAGGCCGGCGAAGCCGCCGAGGCCGCCGAGGACCTCGGGGCGCCGCGTCTTCTTCACCCACTCCTTCATGAGCTCCACCGCGCGGTCGCCCGCCTCGATGTCGACACCGGCGGCCGCGTAGGAGGCGCCGGAGGGGGTGCCCGTCACCGGAGACGACTGGTTAGACACAGCAGACATTGCCTGGGATCTTTCGGGTTGATGACAGGGCTTACGGGCGACGGATCGCGTCGGCCGCGGCCGTGGCTGCCGGACCGGCCGCCAGCTCGGTCTCCAGGAGCTGCTTGCCGAGCAGTTCGGGGTCCGGGAGCTCCATCGGGTACTCGCCGTCGAAGCAGGCGCGGCACAGGTTCGGCTTGGCGATGGTGGTCGCCTCGATCATGCCGTCGATGGAGATGTACGCCAGCGAGTCGGCGCCGAGCGAGGTGCCGATCTCCTCGATGGTCATGCCGTTGGCGATCAGCTCGGCCCGGGTGGCGAAGTCGATGCCGAAGAAGCACGGCCACTTGACCGGCGGCGAGGAGATCCGGATGTGGACCTCGGCGGCGCCCGCCTCCCGGAGCATCCGCACCAGCGCGCGCTGGGTGTTGCCGCGCACGATCGAGTCGTCGACGACGACCAGGCGCTTGCCCTTGATGACTTCCTTCAGCGGGTTCAGCTTCAGGCGGATGCCGAGCTGCCGGATGGTCTGCGAGGGCTGGATGAAGGTCCGGCCGACGTAGGCGTTCTTCACCAGGCCGTTGCCGAAGGGGATGCCCGAGGCCTCCGCGTAGCCGACGGCGGCCGGCGTGCCGGACTCCGGGGTCGCTATCACCAGGTCGGCGTCGACCGGGGCTTCCTTGGCGAGCATCCGGCCCATCTCCACGCGGGAGAGGTAGACGTTCCGCCCGGCGATGTCGGTGTCGGGGCGGGCCAGGTACACGTACTCGAAGACACAGCCCTTGGGCTTCGCGTCCGCGAAGCGGGAGGTGCGCAGGCCGTTCTCGTCGATGGCGACGAACTCGCCCGGCTCGATCTCCCGGACGAAGCTGGCGCCGCAGATGTCGAGGGCGGCGGACTCCGAGGCGACCACCCAGCCGCGCTCGAGGCGGCCGAGGACCAGCGGGCGGATGCCCTGCGGGTCACGGGCCGCGTAGAGGGTGTGCTCGTCCATGAAGACGAGGGAGAAGGCGCCCCGCACCTGCGGGAGGACCACGTGCGCGGCCTCCTCGATGGTCAGCGGCTTGCCGTTCTCGTCGACCTGGGCCGCGAGCAACGCGGTGAGCAGGTCGGTGTCGTTGGTGGCCGCGACCCGGGTGGAGCGGCCGTTGTGGTCCTTGGGGAGTTCGGCGACCATCTCGGCGAGCTGCGCCGTGTTGACCAGGTTGCCGTTGTGGCCGAGCGCGATCGAACCGTGCGCGGTGGCGCGGAACGTCGGCTGGGCGTTCTCCCACACGGAGGCACCGGTGGTCGAGTAACGAGCGTGACCGACCGCGATATGCCCCTGAAGGGAGCCGAGCGAAGTCTCGTCGAAGACCTGGGAGACGAGGCCCATGTCCTTGAAGACGAGGATCTGGGAGCCATTGCTGACCGCGATACCCGCGGACTCCTGGCCCCGATGCTGGAGGGCGTACAGCCCGAAGTACGTGAGCTTGGCGACCTCTTCACCGGGAGCCCAGACACCGAAGACACCGCAAGCGTCCTGGGGGCCCTTCTCACCGGGGAGCAGATCGTGATTGAGGAGACCGTCACCACGTGGCACGACACCGAGTGTAGGCGAGGTCGACCACTGGTCCGAATTGGGGATTCCCGGCCGTAATGGATCTAGGTTCGCGACCGCAGTCGTAGCTTTCTCCATTTCCGCTGGTCAGCGCGGTGGGACGATTCTCCAGACGGGCTCTGTTCCTGCGGACCGCGGTCGGCGCAACCCCCTCGTACCGTATCCCTGAGTGAGGTGTCGCACATGATTCGGGCGGCGGGGTTCACTTCCTGGACAGCTGGACCCGGTCTCCGCCGGGGGTGATGAGGGTGAGGTTCCGGCCCTCGGTCCGGGTGGTGAGCGGGCCCGCGGCGAGGGTGCGGGCGAGGGCGCGTTCGAAGGTCATGCGGGCTTCGTCGCAGGCCATGCGGGTGGAGCGGGCGTGGCTGAGCCGGATCAGGTCGCCGGTGACCTGGGCGGTGGCGCTGAACCGGTTGCAGCCGTAGCTGCCGGCGGCCCTGCCGTCCTCGATCTTCACATGGGCGGGCGCCGGCGCGCGGTGGGTGGTGCCGCCGACGGTCACGCTGTCGACGGTCCACTCGATGCCGGTCACCGGTTGCCGGTCGTCCACGGAGCCATCCTTCCCGCCCGCGCAGGCCGCCGCGAGCGTGACGAGCACGGCGACCGCCGTCATGGCCGGGATCCTGGGCCGCCCGCGCTGCTTGTACCCGTACATACCGATTCGACGGAACGCACGGGGTGATCGGTTCCGTCAGCCCATCAGGGGGAGGTACGCCCCGAGGTCCGCCCGCTCCCCGCTCGCGTCGACCTTCGCGTCCGCCACCGCCTCCGTCCACCCCAGCCGCCCGGTGGCCAGCCGCATCCAGGTCAGCGGGTCGGTCTCGACCACGTTCGGCGGGGTGCCCCGGGTGTGCCGGGGTCCCTCGACGCACTGCACCACGGCGTACGGCGGCACGCGCACCTCGGTGGAGCCGCCGGGCGCCTTCACGGCGAGCGCGTCGGCGAGCAGCCGGGTGCAGGCGGCCAGCGCCTGCCGGTCGTACGCCACCTGGAGCCCCGGCACGGCGGCGTCGAGGTCGTCGGTGTGGACGACCAGCTCGACGGTCCGGGTGACCAGGTAGTCGTCCAGGGACATCGCGCCGGCGCTGGTGGCGAGCAGCCGGGTGCCGGGGTGCTCGGCGAGCAGGGCGCGGAAGCTCGCGTCGACGTCCGTGAGATAGGCGTCGAGGTCGGGGTGGTCGGCGGCGATCCGCCGGGTGAAGTCGGCGATGGCCGCGGAGTTGGCGGCGGTCCGGAACGGCCAGTCCAGCGGGGCCGCGTCCGCCCACGCGGGCTCGGGCTCGGCCAGGGCCCGGTGCACGGCGGTGACCGCCATGCCGACGTGGGCGACGAGGTCCCGCACGCTCCACTCACCGAGCCGGGTGGGCAGGGCGAGCTGCTCGGGGGTGAGGGCGCGGACGGCGTCCCGCACGTTCGAGAACTGGGCGAGGACCGCCGTACGGGTCTTCGCGGGGTCGTACGTCCTGGGGCGCTTTCTGACGGGAGGCATGGCGGTGAGCGTATTGCGTCGGTCTGACAGCCGGGCGATCACCCGTGCGAGTGGTCAACGGCGAAACCGGCCCCCGCCCCGCCGGGACCGGGCGACGCTGGCCTTCGCCTGGAAAGGGGGTGCAACATGACGGTTATGGCCGAGCGCACGTCTCAGATGTCGGTGGAGGAGTTCGAAACGATCGCCTCCGCCGCTCCCGAGACCGTCACGTTGGAGTTCATCGACGGACGGATCGGAGTCAAGAAGGTGACGGACGGGGACCACAGCACCATCGTGTCCTGGCTCGCCCGGCGCTGTATGCAGAGCAGGCCCGACCTGGACCTGTACCAGGGCCAAGGGCTCCGGGTCGATGCGTACCGGGAAGGCAGAGCGAAGCCGGACGCAGTACTCGCGCCGGAGGCCCACTTCGCGGGGCACGGTGAGTGGGCCGACCCGGACGGTGCGCTCATGGTCGTCGAAATCACCTCGTACGACTCGGACACGGACCGGCGGGACCGGCACGAGAAGCCGACCGCGTACGGCCAGGCCGGGATCCCCCTGTACCTCCTGATCGACCGGGACTCCTGCACGGTCACGGTGCACAGCGGCCCGGACCGGCAGGTCGGCGGCTACCGCACCGTCCAGACCTCGAAGTTCGGCGAGAAGGTGTCCGTACCCGGCCCTATGGACATCGAGCTGGACACGGAGATCCTCAAGAACTACGTCCGCTGAGCCGAGAAGGCCCCGCCCGGAAGAGCACCCGGGCGGGGCCTTCGTGCGTTCTGCGGCCGGTTACGCCAGCAGTGCCTCGATCGTGCCCTCGTGGGCCTCGCGCAGTTCGGACAGGGTGAGGCTGAACTCGCCCTGGATCTCCACCGCGTCGCCGTCCACCACACCGATGCGGGCGACCGGCAGGCCCCGGGCGCCGCACATGTCGTTGAAGCGGACCTCCTCCGAGCGCGGCACCGCGACGACCGCGCGGCCCGCCGACTCGGAGAACAGGAAGGTGAACGCGTCGAGCCCGTCCGGTACGACCAGGCGCGCGCCCTTGCCGCCGAGCAGCGCGGACTCGACCACGGCCTGGATCAGACCGCCGTCGGACAGGTCGTGCGCCGAGTCGATCATGCCGTCGCGTGAGGCGGAGATCAGGATCTCGGCGAGCAGCCGCTCGCGCTCCAGGTCCACCTTCGGGGGCAGGCCGCCCAGGTGGTCGTGGACGACCTGGGACCAGGCCGAGCCGCCGAACTCCTCACGGGTGTCGCCGAGGAGGTAGAGCAGCTGCCCCTCCTCCTGGAAGGCGACCGGCGTGCGGCGGGCGACGTCGTCGATGACACCGAGGACCGCGACCACCGGGGTGGGGTGGATGGCCGCCTCGCCCGTCTGGTTGTAGAGGGAGACGTTGCCGCCGGTCACCGGGGTGCCCAGCTGCTGGCAGGCGTCGGCGAGACCGCGGATGGCCTCGGCGAACTGCCACATCACCGCCGGGTCCTCGGGCGAGCCGAAGTTCAGGCAGTCGGAGACGGCCAGCGGCTTGGCGCCCGTGGTCGCCACGTTCCGGTAGGCCTCGGAGAGGGCCAGCTGGGCGCCCGCGTACGGGTCCAGCTTGGCGTACCGGCCGTTGCCGTCGGTGGCGATGGCGACGCCGAGGCCGGTCTCCTCGTCGATGCGGATCATGCCCGAGTCCTCGGGCTGGGCCAGCACCGTGTTGCCCTGCACGAAGTGGTCGTACTGCGAGGTGATCCACTTCTTGGAGGCCTGGTTCGGGGAGCCGACCAGCTTGAGGACCTGGTCCTTGAGTTCCGCCGCCGTCGCGGGCCGCGGCAGCTTGTTCGCGTCGTCCGCCTGGAGCTCGTCCTGCCAGGACGGGCGGGCGTACGGGCGCTCGTAGACCGGGCCGTCGTGCGCGACCGTGCGCGGGTCGACGTCCACGATCTTCTCGCCGTGCCAGAAGATCTCAAGACGGTCTCCGTCCGTCACCTCGCCGATGACGGTGGCGATGACGTCCCACTTCTCGCAGATCTCCAGGAAGCGGGCGACCTTCGCCGGCTCGACCACCGCGCACATGCGCTCCTGCGACTCGCTCATGAGGATCTCCTCGGGCGAGAGCGTGGAGTCGCGCAGCGGTACGTCGTCCAGGGTGACGGTCATGCCGCCGGAGCCGTTGGAGGCCAGCTCGGAGGTGGCGCAGGACAGACCGGCCGCGCCCAGGTCCTGGATGCCGACGACCAGCTTCTCCCGGAACGCCTCCAGGGTGCACTCGATGAGGAGCTTCTCCTGGAAGGGGTCGCCGACCTGGACCGCGGGGCGCTTGGACGGCTTGGCGTCGTCGAAGGTCTCGGAGGCCAGGATCGACGCGCCGCCGATGCCGTCGCCGCCGGTCCGCGCGCCGTACAGGATGACCTGGTTGCCGGCGCCGGAGGCCTTGGCGAGGTGGATGTCCTCGTGCCGCATGACGCCGATGGCACCGGCGTTGACCAGCGGGTTGCCCTGGTAGCAGGCGTCGAAGACGACCTCGCCGCCGATGTTCGGCAGGCCCAGGCAGTTGCCGTAGCCGCCGATGCCGGCGACGACACCGGGCAGGACGCGCTTGGTGTCGGGGTGGTCGGCCGCGCCGAAGCGCAGCGGGTCGACCACGGCCACCGGCCGGGCGCCCATCGCGATGATGTCGCGGACGATGCCGCCGACACCGGTCGCGGCGCCCTGGTAGGGCTCCACGTACGACGGGTGGTTGTGCGACTCGACCTTGAAGGTGACCGCGTAGCCCTGGCCGACGTCGACGACGCCCGCGTTCTCGCCGATGCCGACGAGCAGCGCGTCGGACTGCGGGGCCTTCTCGCCGAACTGGCGGAGGTGGACCTTGGAGGACTTGTACGAGCAGTGCTCGGACCACATGACCGAGTACATGGCGAGCTCGGCGCCGGTCGGGCGGCGGCCGAGGATCTCCACCACCCGCTCGTACTCGTCCTTCTTCAGACCGAGTTCGGCCCAGGGCAGCTCGACGTCGGGGGTCGCGGCCGCGTGCTCGACCGTGTCCAGAGGCGTCCGGCTCATGCGCCCACCAGCTTCTTGAGGATCGAGGTGAAGAACGGGAGACCGTCGGTGCGGCCGGAGCCGACGAGCGGCTCGACGGCGTGCTCCGGGTGCGGCATCAGGCCGACGACGTTCCCGGCCTCGTTGGTGATGCCGGCGATGTCGCGCAGCGAGCCGTTCGGGTTGAAGTCGACGTACCGGAAGGCGACCCGGCCCTCCGCCTCCAGCTGGTCGAGCGTGTACTCGTCGGCGACGTACCGGCCGTCCATGTTCTTCAGCGGGATGTGGATCTCCTGGCCCGCGGAGTAGTCCGTCGTCCAGGCCGTGTCCGCGTTCTCCACCCGCAGCTTCTGGTCGCGGCAGATGAAGTGCAGGTGGTCGTTGCCGAGCATCCCGCCCGGGAGCAGGTGGGCCTCGGTGAGGATCTGGAAGCCGTTGCAGATGCCGAGGACCGGGAGGCCGGCCTTCGCCTGCTCGATGACGGTCTCCATCACCGGCGAGAAGCGGGAGATGGCGCCCGCGCGCAGATAGTCGCCGTAGGAGAAACCACCGGGAAGGACCACCGCGTCGACCTGGTGGAGGCCCTTGTCCTTGTGCCAGAGGGCGACCGGTTCCGCACCCGCGAGCCGGATGGCGCGCTGGGTGTCACGGTCGTCGAGGCTGCCCGGGAAAGTGACGACGCCAATACGAGCGGTCACTTCGCCGCCTCCGCGACTTCCTCCACCTTGACGGTGAAGTCCTCGATCACGGTGTTGGCGAGGAAGGATTCCGCAAGATCGTGGATGCGGGCGAGCGCGGCCTCGTCGACCGGCCCGTCAACTTCCAGTTCGAATCGCTTTCCCTGACGTACGTCCGAGATGCCTTCGAAACCCAGGCGCGGCAGCGCACGCTGGACCGCCTGGCCCTGGGGGTCGAGGATCTCCGGCTTGAGCATGACGTCGACTACGACGCGTGCCACTGGCACTCCCGGTGTTGGTGCTGAGCTGGTGCCTTCAGACTACCCGCTCCTAATTTCTACGCGCGTAGAGTTGTAGGAAACTACGTGAGCCGCGTCACGATCAGGTGACAGTGAGGGATCCACACGAAAAGTTCTGGGAAAGTTCCCCGGGTTCGCCCGCACCGTCTATTGCGCGTGGGACACGCGGCGGATTTAGTCGAGCTTCACTTTGTATTGCCAGGCACTGTACAAATGAATTGGCAATAGCCGATACTCGGCATGTCATCGCCGCATCACCGTTGAGCTGTGATGAGCTGGATAGACGTGCCACACGAAGGGACCGATATTCGTGGCGCAGAAGGTCGTGGTCACTCTCTTTGACGACATCGACGGCTCGGAAGCGGCGGAAACGATCGCCTTCGGACTCGACGGCAAGTCGTACGAGATCGATCTGAATCAAGCCAACGCCGAGAAACTGCGGACCGCCCTGGAGCCGTTCGTGGTCGCCGGCCGCAAGCGGTCGAAGTCGGGCAAGGCGTACAAGCAGACGGAGGTCGCCCCCGACCCGGCGGCCGTCCGCGCCTGGGCGCAGGCGAACAAGATGGACGTCCCGGCGCGCGGACGCATTCCGAAGAAGGTCTACGAGGCGTTCAGCGCCGCCCAGTGACAGGGCGGTCGGCTGCCCCCAGGGAACGTCAGCCACCCCTGGGGACAGCCGACTTGCGCTACCCCCCTGCTGATCAGCTAATGTCTGGAGCACGCCGAGGGGCGAGGCCGAAAAGCCGAAGCCCACGGAGTACATGCGGGTGTAGTTCAGTAGCAGAACATCCCCCTTCCAGGGGGAAGGCGCAGTGTGCAATTCCTGTCACCCGCTCTGCACCGCCGGTCCTGAGCAGCTTGTGGATCAGGTAGGCTGGTGCTCGCACCGATCGGTGGGAGCCGGTCGGGAGCAGTGCGGACGTAGCTCAGTTGGTAGAGCGCAACCTTGCCAAGGTTGAGGTCGCGAGTTCGAGCCTCGTCGTCCGCTCCAGGCTCCACAAGAAACCCCAGTCATCGACTGGGGTTTTTTCGTGCCCTCGGCCGCTTTCGGCCGCCCCTGACATTTGTCATGACGAGCGATGACACCGCGCACTGCCTCCGCGCCCCGAGCGCCGGGACGCTTGAGCCATGGAACACAGCGAACACGAACACGTGATTGAGGTCACAGATCTCCGACGTGTCTACGGGGGCGGGTTCGAGGCGGTCCGCGGAATCGACTTCTCCGTGGCCCGCGGCGAGATCTACGCGCTGCTGGGCACCAACGGCGCCGGAAAGACCTCCACGGTCGAACTGCTGGAAGGCCTCGCGCCACCGGACGGCGGCCGGGTACGGGTCCTGGGCCACGACCCCTACCGCGAGCGGACCGCCGTACGGCCGCGCACCGGCGTCATGCTCCAGGAGGGCGGCTTCCCGGCCGAACTGACCGTCGGCGAGACGGCACGGATGTGGGCCGGCTGTACGACCGGAGCCCGGCCGCCGGCCGAGGCGCTCGGCCTGGTCGGTCTCGGTGGCCGGACGGACGTACGCGTCAAGCAGCTCTCCGGCGGCGAGCGGCGCCGTCTCGACCTCGCGCTGGCCCTGCTCGGCCGGCCCGAGGTGCTGTTCCTGGACGAGCCGACCACCGGCCTCGACACCGAGGGACGCCGGGACACCTGGGAGTTGGTCCGCGCACTGCGCGACACCGGCACGACCGTGCTGCTCACCACGCACCACCTGGAAGAGGCCGAGGAGCTCGCCGACCGGCTCGCGATCCTGCACGCGGGGCGCATCGCGGTGACCGGGACCCCGGCCGAGGTGACCGCCGCCCAGCCCGCCCGGATCTCCTTCCGGCTGCCCCCCGGCTACTTCCTGGGCGACCTGCCACCGCTCGGCCCGCTGGGGGTGAGCGGACACGAGCTGGACGGGGACGTAGTACGCCTGCGGACACCGGAGTTGCAGCGCACCGCCACCGGACTGCTGTCCTGGGCCGAGAGGTCACGGGTGGAACTGCTCTCCCTCGACATGCGCTCGGCCTCCCTGGAAGAGGCGTTCCTGCACATCGCACGGGAGACGGGGGCGGCGGCATGAGCTTCCCGAACGGGTCGACGGACACGACGGGCCGGGCCGGGTTCGGCCGGTTCACCGGATCCGGGAGCCGGCCAGGGCGGCGGCTCCGGGCTCTGGCGCGGGCGGAGTTCGTGCTGTTCGGGCGGAACCGCAGTGCCGTGGTCACCGCGCTGCTGGTGCCCCTCGCGCTGCCGCTCACCGCGCGGCCCGCGATCGACCGGGGCGATCTCAAGGGGAACCTCGGCGCCGTGATGCTCACCGCCGCCATCGGCTTCTCCTTCCTCTACGCCGTGTACACCTCCCTGGTGAGCGCGTACGTGGCCCGCCGCGAGGAACTCGTCCTCAAGCGGCTGCGCACGGGGGAACCGACCGACATGGAGATCCTGGGCGGCACCGCGCTGCCCGCCGTCTGCCTCGGCCTGGCGCAGGCGCTGGTACTGGCCGCCGGCTGCACGGTCCTGCTCGACGCGGGTGCGCCGAAGGCGCCGTACCTCACCGTGCTCGGACTGCTCACCGGCGTGTCGCTCAGCGCCGCGCTCGCCGCACTGACCTCGGCCGTCACCCGCACCACCGAGAGCGCCCAGGTCACCGCGCTGCCGCTGGTCTTCGTCTCGATGCTGGGCTCGGGCATCGTCCTGCCCACCGACCTCCTGCCCGACAGGGTCGCCGCGGTCTGCGCGTTCCTCCCGCTCTCCCCGGCGGTCCGGCTGGTCCGGGCCGGCTGGACCGGCGAACTGACCGCGTACGAAGCCTTCGGCACCGTGCTCACCGCGCTGGCCTGGACGGTGGTGGCGGTGTTTGCTGTACGGCGGTGGTTCCGCTGGGAACCTCGGCGCTGACGGAGGACGGGACCGGGATGGGCGGGGCAGACGGCTGGTGGCGGGGCAAGACCACCCCCGCCAAGGTCGAGACGTACACCCGGTGGTCCTTCCACTTCTTCGCGCTGATCGAGGTCACGGTGATCGGGCTGCCGGCCTTCGGGAAGGCCGGACCGGCACCCTGGGGCTGGCTGGCCGCGCTGGTCGTCGCGCACGCTGCGCTCTGCGCGCTGACCGCCTCCCGGGCCCTGGACTGGGCGCGGGGGCTGCGGGAGCAGCCGGTGCGGCTGCTGTGGCTGCTCGGCGCGGCCACCTACGCGGTCGCCGTCACGGCCCTCGTGCTGCGCGAGCACGGCGGACCCGGTGACGACGTCCACGGCGCGACGGTCTCCGTCTTCGGGGGTGTGCTGGCCTTCGGCGCCGGCACCCTGGCGCTCGGCGTCCGCGGCCGACGGCGCGTGGTGGCCACCGTCGTGGGCTTCGCCTGCGGGGCCGCCGCGGTCTCCTTCCCGCTGGGCGTGTCCGGGCTCGCCGCGCTGGTCGCGGGGTTCGTGGTGCTTCTGTCCGGCGGATTCCTCGCCGCCGCCTCGATCTTCTCCGTGTGGCTTCTGAACGCCGTCTACGAGCTCGACGAGGCCCGTGAGACCCGGGCCCGGCTCGCCGTGGCCGAGGAACGGCTGCGGTTCGGGCGCGACCTGCACGACGTCCTCGGCCGGAACCTGGCCGTCATCGCCCTCAAGAGCGAACTGGCCGTGCAGCTGGCCCGGCGCGAACGGCCCGAGGCCGTCGAGCAGATGGTCGAGGTGCAGCGGATCGCGCAGGAGTCGCAACGGGAGGTGCGGGCCGTCGTCCGGGGGTACCGGGACGCCGACCTGGGCGCCGAACTAACCGGTGCACAAGGAGTGTTGGCCGCAGCCGGGATCTCCTGCGAGGTGACGGGGGACACCACCGGACTGCCTGCCGAGGTGCAGTCGGCGCTCGGATGGGTGGTGCGGGAGGCCACCACGAACGTACTGCGGCACGGGGACGCGGAACGGTGTGCGGTCGGGGTGCGGATACGGGAGGGAGCTGTGGTGCTGACAGTGGAGAACGACGGGGCCGCGCCCGCACGTGCGGGAAGAGCGGGGAGCGGAACAGGGGCCGGGGGCGTCGGCGGGTTCCGGGATGGGGCTGGGGGTGGCGTCGGGTCCGGGCTCGTCGGGTTGCGGGAGCGGCTCGCGGGGGTGGGCGGGACGCTGGAGGCCGGGCCGGTGGGAGCGGACGGGTTCCGGGTGGTGGCCTCGGTGCCGCTGTCCGGTCGTAAGACCGACCCGAGTGTGAGCGGAGTCACCTCATGACGGCTGCTGTGCGGCTGCTGCTCGCCGACGACGAGCATCTGATCCGGGGCGCGCTGGCCGCCCTGCTGGGCCTGGAGGACGATCTGGTCGTGGTCGCGGAGGCGGCGAGCGGGCCGGAGGCGCTGGCCATGGCGCGGGCCCACCGGCCGGACGTGGTGGTGCTGGATCTCCAGATGCCGGGGGCGGACGGTGTGAAGGTGGCCACATCGCTGCGGACCGAACTGCCCGGCTGCCGGGTGCTGATCGTGACCGGCCACGGACGGCCCGGGCATCTGAAACGGGCGCTCGCGGCGGGTGTGCGCGGGTTCGTCCCGAAGACGGTCAGCGCCCAGCGGCTCGCCGAGATCATCCGTACCGTGCACGCGGGAAACCGTTACGTCGACCCGGAGTTGGCCGCCGACGCCATCTCCGCCGGGGACTCGCCGCTGACCGGCAGGGAGGCCGAGGTGCTGGAACTGGCGGCCGACGGGGCGCCGGTCACCGAGATCGCCGAGCGGGCCGCGCTGTCCCCGGGGACCGTGCGCAACTACCTCTCCTCCGCCGTCACCAAACTCGGTGCGGAGAACCGTCATGCGGCAGTGCGTCTCGCACGGGAGCGAGGTTGGGTATAGTTGCTCTCGCGCCACGGCGCATGCGGACGTAGCTCAGTTGGTAGAGCGCAACCTTGCCAAGGTTGAGGTCGCGAGTTCGAGCCTCGTCGTCCGCTCGGGATGAGACCCCGGTCCACTGGACCGGGGTCTTCTTCGTGCCCGGACTGTCGCGACAGTCCCTCTAGGCCCAGCTCTGGCCCGTCAGGCGCTCGTACGCCTCGATGTACTTCGCCCGGGTCGCCTCGACCACCCGCTCCGGCAGCGCCGGCGGAGGCTGCTCGCTCCTGCGGTCCCAGCCGGACTCGGCCGAGGTCAGCCAGTCGCGCACGTACTGCTTGTCGAACGACGGCTGGGCGCGGCCCGGCTGCCACTCGTCGGCCGGCCAGAACCGGGAGGAGTCCGGGGTGAGGACCTCGTCGGCGAGGACCAGGGTGTCGTCGTCGTAGCCGAACTCGAACTTCGTGTCGGCCAGGATGATCCCCCGGTCCCGGGCGATGTCCCGGGCGCGGCCGTACACCGCGAGGGTGGTCTGGCGCAGCTGGGCGGCCGTCTCGGCGCCGACCTGACGGGCGACCTCCTCGTAGGACACGTTCTCGTCGTGCTCGCCGACCTCGGCCTTGGTGGCCGGGGTGAAGATCGGGGCGGGCAGCTCGGAGCCGTCGACCAGGCCCTCGGGCAGTGCGAGCCCGCAGACCGTACGGGACTGCCGGTACTCGGCGAGGCCCGAGCCGGTGAGGTAGCCGCGGGCCACGCACTCCACCGGGAGCATCTTCAGGGACGTGCAGACCAGGGTGCGACCCGCCCAGTCGGCGGGGGCGCCCGCGGGCAGCTCGGTGCTGATCACGTGGTTGGGGACCAGGTCGGCGAGCTTGTCGAACCACCACAGGGAGAGCTGGGTGAGCACCCGGCCCTTGTCGGGGATCTCGGTCGGCAGCACCCAGTCGTACGCCGACAGACGGTCACTGGCCACCATCACGAGGTCGCCCGCCTCGTTCTGGTACAGCTCGCGCACCTTGCCGGTGTGCAGATGCACCAGACCCGGGACCTCCACGGGCTCGGGCTTTTCGACGAATCCGGACACGGTTCCTCCCCGTGGTTCTGTACAGATGCCCTCGATTCTCCCGTATGCCGGGCCGACGGCGGACACGGGGGCCGCGCGGACACGGTGCGGGTCAGTCGCGTTTGCAGATCCGGTCCAGCAGATTGGCGGTGGCGCGCTGGACGCGGGAGTCGATGTGGCCGGGACGGTCCAGGGCCGGGGACCAGGCGAAGGTCCCGGAGGCGAAGACCAGCGCGCCGGAGGGGGCGCGGTAGAGCGAGGTCTCCTGATGGCGCAGGACGCCGTCGTTGTCCGTGTAGGGGGAGTGCGCGAGCAGGATGCGCTCCTCGTGCTCGGGCAGCGCGGTGCGCGGGAAGTAGCGGTCGGCCTCGCCCGCCACCAGGCCCGGGAGTTCGTCGCCGTCGTGGGCGCCGGTGGCGTCCCAGAGCCAGTGGTCCGCGTTGCGCACGATCAGCGGGGACGGCTCGGGCACCCGGCCCGCGTACTGGATGCCGACCGTCTGCTGTTCGGGCCGGTCGATCTCACGCCAGAGCACGGGCCTGCCCGGACCCTTGCGTTTTCGGCAGATCAGCAGGCGGTCCGCGACCCCGGACGGGGAGGGCGCCAACTCCACCTGCCAGTACATGGTGTTGGCGGAGAGGAAGACGAGGCTGGTGCCGCTGTCCCGGGCCAGCTCGACGGTACGGCGCATCTGCTGCGACCAGTACTCGTCGTGGCCCGGGAAGACCAGGCCCCGGTAGCGGGCCGGGTCGACGCGGCCGGCGTGCAGGTCGCGGGCGTCGGCGTAGGCGATGTCGTAGCCGTAGCGCTCGGCCCAGCGGATGAAGTCGTAGGCGTGCCCGACGTGCAGGGGCAGGCCCGCGCCCGCGTACGGCCGGTCGAAGGAGACGGTGGTCGCCGCGTCCGCCTCGCCGAGCAGCCGGCCCCGTTCGTCCCAGGCGTGGTAGAGGCTGGCGCCGGTACGGCCGTCCTCCGGGTAGAGGTTGTAGGCCTGCCAGGTGATGTCGGGCAGCAGGAGCAGCAGGTCGGCCGGGTGGTTGTCGCGGACCGTGAAGGGGACGTGCGAGCGGTAGCCGTCGGCCGTGGTGAGGACGGCGACGTATGCGCCGATGCTCCAGTACGACGGGACCTGCAACCGCCAGGACAGCCACCAGTGGTGGCAGGAGACCGTAC
Source organism: Streptomyces sp. NPDC006655 (assembly GCF_040703965.1). Lineage (NCBI taxonomy): Bacteria > Bacillati > Actinomycetota > Actinomycetes > Kitasatosporales > Streptomycetaceae > Streptomyces > Streptomyces sp. NPDC006655. The sequence goes on from NZ_JBEYJU010000012.1 coordinate 115,482, forward strand.
GGTCGGCGGCCAGCGGGGGCGGCTGCACGATGCCGGACAGCCGGGGACTGGTGGTGATCTTCGCCGCGCCGTCGCCGCCGTAGTGGCCGATGCGGTAGATGTCGACGCTGAACTCCTGCGGCGGGTCGACCGTGATGTGGAAGTCGACGGCCTCGCCGGGGGCGACCGCGCCGGTCGAGGTGAACCCCTTGATCTGACGGTGCACGTCGTCCGCCGAGCGGGGACCGACGGCTTTGCGCGGTGCGGGGATCCGCGGGTTCCCGCCGGCCGGCTGGACGCCCGGGTCCACGTACCACGGGACGACGTGTCCGGTGTCGTCGAAATACGTCTCGCTGCCGCGCAGCCAGGGGACCGGCCCCAGGCCGAAGGGGTCCGTGACGGCGTGCGCGAGTGCTCCCGACTCCCAGCGGCGGATGTGGTCCGATGCCATGGTGGCTCCCCTCCCTCGTGCCCCCGTGAGGTGTGCTGATACGAGTCGACGTGCGCTTGCTGTTCGGGCGGTGACCGTGGCGCCTGTCCTCGTGTCGCCTCGTGCCGGTTGCGTTGTGCCGGTTGCGTTTGTCTTATGTCGGATGCGCTTGCCATTCACCGAACGGTCCAAGCACATCACATAACGCACGCGTCCTGTCACGGTTCGTTGCGAATTTGCCTGAAGTGGAACAGTTCACTCCGCTAAGGCGTCGAAACGCCCCAGGTCAGACCAGCCGGACCGGCTTCTCGGGGCGTATCCCCGACTCGACCAGCCAGGCCCGGAGCGGGGCCGGGTCTCCCTCCTCGATGAGGCTGAGGACTCTGGGCGTCAGGTCGGCGGCCCGCACGCCGTCGACCAGCAGGGACGGGCCGTCGAGCCAGTCCAGGCCGGGGGTGGCCCCGGCGGTGTCCATGGCCGCGCAGCACACCATCGCCTTGACGTGGTCGGCGAGGAGTTCCCGGGCGGTGCGCGGTGGCTGGAGCGGGAAGAGGGGCAGCGCGCCGTCGTCCCAGAGGGGACCGCCGAGGCCTGCCTGCCCGGCGGTGGTGGCGGAGCCGGGGCGGGCGGCAGCGGTGGCGGTGGCGCCGGCGGCGGCCTGTTCGCGTTCCTCCTGGGCGAGAGCGGCGGTGAGACCGGCGGCGAGAGCGACACTGCGCTCGGTACCGGTGGGCTCGTCGTCGTAGGGCGGAGGGTGTTCTGTGTCGGCCGGTCGGTGCTCGGCGTGGGCCGGTCGGTGTTCGTCGTGGAGCGGAAGGTGCTCGGTGTGAGCCGGGGAGTGCTCGGTGTCGGCCGGTTGGTGTTCGTCGTGGAGCGGAAGGTGCTCGGTGTGAGCCGGGGAGTGCTCGGTGTCGGCCGGTTGGTGTTCGTCGTGGAGCGGAAGGTGCTCGGTGT
>NZ_JBEYJU010000012.1:116942-144847 GCF_040703965.1 Streptomyces sp. NPDC006655
GTGAGCCGGGGAGTGCTCGGTGTCGGCCGGGGAGTGCTCGGCGCAGGTCGGAAGGTGCTCGGTGTCGGCCGGGGGGCGGTTCGCGTGGGTCGGGAGGTGCTCGGCGGGCGTCGAGGGGCGGGCCGTGTCCGCCGGGGGGCGGTTCCCGTCGGGCGGGATGTGCTCGTTGTGGGGTGAGGGGGGCTCGGCGGCGGGAGGGCGGTCGCCGTGGGCGGTGGGGTGCTCCGGGTGGGGCGGGGCGGGGGCGGTGCGGTCGGGGGTGGCGGTGCGGTCGGGGGTGGCGGTGCGGTCGGGGGTGGCGGTGCGGTCGGGGGTGGCGGTCAGGTGGTCCAGGACCCGGGCCAGGGTGGGGCCGCCGGGGTCGGGGGCGCCGGGGTCGACGGTGGCCCGGACGCCCAGGGAGTCCAGGACGCGGTGCAGCCTGGCCGCCTCCGTCCGCCAGGTGCGGTCGACGACCTCGTCCGGGTACTCCTGCCAGTCCACCGGCGCCCAGGCCGGGCCGGGCTCGGCGGGGCCGCCGTGGAAGAGACGGGCGGCGAGCAGCGAGGCGGCCTCGTCCACCAGCCCCGGCTCCTCCAGCAGGTCGCAGGCCGGCCGCTCGCCCAGCCGGGAGGCGAACCCCTCGGCCAGCCGGTCCCGCCGGGACAGCTCGGTGAGCGCCGCGACCACGCCCGCGTCCAGCCGGGAGGGCCAGCGGCCCATCCGCCACGCGGGCAGCGCGACCCGGGTGAGCAGCCGGTCCCACCCCGCGTACGCCAGGCCGACCTGCTCCTGGGCGACGATCCGCAACCCGTAGTCCACGGCCTGGGCACGCTCCGCCGCGGCGGCGGCCACCCCGCGCTCCATGAGGGCCGCGTGCTCCCGGCAGCCGCGCAGCAGCAGCCGGGCCACCCAGCCCACTCCCGCGCACAGCAGACGGGGCGCAGGGCGGCGCGGGGACGTCGCGACGGCCACCGCGGCGTCGAGACCGCGGACGAAACGGCGGGCGGCCGCTATGTCGGGGTGCGCCGAGGGTCCCGTACCGGCGACGACCGGGGCGAGGACCGCGCGGAGCTCGCCCACGCGCATCCACCACAGGAACGGGGAGCCTATGACGAGGACGGGCGCGGCCGGGGCGCGGCGGTGCGCCCCGGGGTCCCCCAGCTCGTCGCCGCCGCGCGGAGCGGGCGGACCGTGCGCCGGGTGGGTGCGGTCCTCCAGCCAGCTGTCGCAGTCCGGGGTGAGCGCTATCGCGGAGGGCGCCGGGACGGCCAGGCGGTCGGCGAGGTCGCGGACCATCCGGTACAGGTCCGGGGCGGACTCCTCCGGGATCGGGACCGTGGGGGTCACGGCCGGCCGGGCACGGGCCACGACCACGGCGACGCCGACGGCGGCCAGCAGGACGACCAGGGCGAGCACGCCGACGACCCAGCGGGCGGTGTCCCAGCCCCGGCCCACGAGGTGGCCGGTGGAACCGCCGGTCAGCAGGATCACCGTGGCCGCCGCGGGGAGCAGCGCCACGGCCAGGGCACGGCCGCGGACGCGCAGCACGGCGAGCGCCCGCGCACGGGCCGCCTGTGCCCCCGCCTCCACACCGATTCCGGTCACGACCGGACCTCACCCCCTCCCTGCTGTCCTGGCGCTGTCCTGGCTGTTGCTCACTCCCCCACTGTGGCACCCGCGACTGACATCGCAATGCCGGTGGGCCAAGTGCCGGAATCCTTGCGCCGCACCCTAGTTGGGGCCCCGGCCCCCGTCAGCCGGATGGGGCATCGGTCACTCGATGGAATGGCTTTGGTCAGAGGTGATCGACAGACAGCAATGATCAGGCCCCGGATTTCGGGTCCGGGGCCTGATCAGGAACGAGCGGGTCGAAAGGGTGCGGAAAGCGCCGCCGCCGTGGCCTCAGGCCCCGGCCGCCGCCTTCGCCGCGATGTCCGTACGGTGCTGGGAGCCGTCGAGGCCGATCCGGGCCACGGCGGTGTACGCGCGCTCCCGGGCCTGGGCCAGGTCCGTGCCGGTCGCGGTGACGGAGAGGACGCGGCCACCGGCGCTGACGACCGCGTCACCCTCGTACTTCGTCCCCGCGTGCAGGACGTAGGCGTACGGGGCGTCCTCGGCGGCCACCGCGTCGAGACCGGTGATGGGGTCGCCGGTGCGCGGGGTGCCGGGGTAGTTGTGGGAGGCGACGACGACGGTGACCGCCGCGTCCTCGGTCCAGCGCAGCGGGGGCAGGTCGGCGAGGGTGCCGGTCGCGGCGGCCAGCAGGACCCCGGCCAGCGGCGTCTTCAGCCGGGCCAGGACCACCTGGGTCTCCGGGTCGCCGAAGCGGGCGTTGAACTCGATGACCCGGACACCGCGCGAGGTGATCGCGAGGCCGGCGTAGAGCAGCCCGGAGAACGGGGTGCCGCGCCGCCGCATCTCGTCCACGGTCGGCTGGAGAACCGTCTCCAGGACCTCGTCCACCAGCTTGGGGTCGGCCCAGGGCAGCGGGGAGTACGCCCCCATGCCGCCGGTGTTCGGGCCCTCGTCGTCGTCCAGGGCGCGCTTGAAGTCCTGGGCGGGCTGGAGCGGCAGGACCGTCTCGCCGTCGGTGATCGCGAAGAGGGAGACCTCGGGGCCGTCGAGGAACTCCTCGATGACCACCCGCTCGCACCCGGCGGCGTGCGCCTTGGCGGCGTCGAGGTCACCGGTGACGACGACGCCCTTGCCGGCCGCGAGCCCGTCGTCCTTCACGACGTACGGCGCCCCGAACGCGTCGAGGGCCTCGGCGACCTCCTCGGCGTTCGTGCATACGTACGAACGGGCGGTGGGCACTCCGGCCCCCGCCATCACGTCCTTGGCGAACGCCTTCGACCCCTCGATCCGCGCGGCTTCCCCGGAGGGGCCGAAGACCGGGATGCCCGCCTCGCGCACGGCGTCGGCGACCCCGGCGACGAGCGGGGCCTCCGGGCCGACCACGACGAGATCGGCGCCGAGTTCCCGGGCCAGCGCGGTGACGGCGGCGCCGTCGAGGGCGTCGACCGGGTGCAGCTCGGCCACCTCGGCGATGCCGGCGTTGCCGGGGGCGCAGTGCAGCGCGGTGACGTCGGGATCGAGGGACAGGGAGCGGCACAGGGCGTGTTCGCGGGCGCCGCTGCCGATGACGAGGACCTTCACGGGGCCAGCGTAGCCGGGCGGGTCGGCTGGAGGTTCCCCCAAGGGTGGGGGCCGACGACGTGACCGCCCCCCAGGGCCCCTCGCTACTCGTTCCGGATCTCCTCCACCACGGTCGCGCCCAGCTCCCGCATGATCAGTTCGGGGCCGGAGAGGGCCGACTCGTCGAGGTCGGGGTCGTCCTCCTCCGGGATGTCGTCCTCGGGGGAGACCGGGGGCGGTTCCGGGGCGCTGGGCCGGGGTGCGGCGGGCGTCGGGGCGGCTGACGGTGCCTGGGCCGTCGCGGAGGGCGGCGAAGGCGTGGGGTGGGGGGACGCCGGGCGGCCCGGAGCGGCCGCGGACGGGCCGCCGTAGCCGCCGCCGTATCCGGATGCCGCGGGCGCGCCGCCGTAGCCGCCGGGCTGCCCGCCGCCGTACCCGGAGCCCGCCGGAGTGGAACCGACCGGGCCGCCGCCTCCACCACCGCCGCCCGTCGAGTCGACGACCGCGTCGATCCGCCACTGCACACCGAACTGCTCGGACAGCGCCTGCCGCAGCACGTCCTCGCTGCCGCTGCTCGCGAAGTTGTCGCGGGCGCCCGCGTTGACGAAGCCGATCTGGAGGGTGGTGCCGTCGAAGCCGGTGACCTGGGCGTTCTGGCTGAGCAGGATCCAGGTGAAACGGCGGCGGTTCTTGACCGCCTCCAGGATGTTCGGCCACAGGACACGGGGGTCGAGACCGCCTGCGGGTGCCGCTGAAGGGACCTGGGCCGCCTGCGCCTGGGGGGTGGAGGCCGGGATCGGCGGGGTCGGCACGGGGGCGGAGGCCGGCGGTTGCTGGGCCGCCGCCGGGCCGCCCGAGCCGGGACCCGCACCCGTGCTCGCGCCCGTGGGCCAGCCGCCGGGACGGCGGGCGCCGCCGCCCGCGGAGGCCGCCGTGGGCCAGGCGCCCGGCGCTGGGGCAGCCGGGGCGGGGGCGGCCGGGGCGGAAGCGGGGCCGGGGGCCGCGGCGGCGGGGGGTTGCTGGACCGGAGGTGCCGGTCGCACCGGCTGCGCCGGAGGTGCCGGCGCGGGGTCCGGGGGCTGCTGGACCGGGGTCGATGCGGGAGGCGTGGCCACGGGTGCCGCTCCCCCTCGTACGGCGGCCCGTGCCGCCGCCATCCCGCCCCCCGGCGGAACCGGAGGCCCGGCCGGGGCACCGCCCGCGGCCTGCGGATGGGCGTCGGGCCCGGGGACGTACCCCATCGCGGGCGCGCCGCCACCGCCCGAGAAGTTGACGCCCCGCTCCAGCCGGTCGAGGCGGGCCATGACGGACCGCTCGTCGCCGTACGCGGCCGGCAGCAGCACCCGGGCGCAGATCAGCTCCAGCTGGAGGCGCGGGGAGTTGGCGCCGCGCATCTCGGTGAGCCCCGCGTTGACGAGGTCGGCGGCGCGACTGAGCTCGGCCGCACCGAAGGTGGCCGCCTGGGCCTGCATGCGTTCGAGGACGTCGGCGGGGGCGTCGAACAGCCCCTTCTCCGCGGCGTCCGGGACGGCGGCGAGGATGACCAGGTCCCGCAGCCGCTCCAGCAGGTCGGCGACGAAACGCCGCGGGTCGTTGCCCCCCTCGATGACGCGGTCCACGACCTCGAAGGCGGCGGCACCGTCCCCGGTGGCGAACGCCTCGACGACGGAGTCGAGCAGGGACCCGTCCGTGTAACCGAGCAGGGAGGTGGCCATGGCATAGGTCACACCGTCCGGACCGGCCCCGGCGAGCAGCTGGTCCATGACGGACATGGAGTCACGCACGGACCCGGCGCCGGCCCGCACGACGAGCGGCAGCACGCCCTCCTCGACGGGGATCTGCTCCTTGCCGCATACCTCGCCGAGGTACTCCCGGAGCGTCCCCGGCGGCACCAGCCGGAACGGGTAGTGGTGGGTCCGCGACCGGATGGTCCCGATGACCTTCTCGGGCTCGGTGGTGGCGAAGATGAACTTCAGATGCTCCGGGGGCTCCTCGACGACCTTGAGCAGGGCGTTGAAGCCGGCCGACGTGACCATGTGGGCCTCGTCGATGATGTAGATCTTGTAGCGGCTGCCCGCGGGTCCGAAGAAGGCCTTCTCGCGCAGGTCACGGGCGTCGTCCACACCACCGTGAGAGGCCGCGTCGATCTCGATGACGTCGATGGATCCCGGGCCGTTCCTCGCGAGGTCGCGGCAGGACTGGCACTCGCCGCAGGGGGTCGGCGTCGGCCCCTGCTCACAGTTCAGGCAGCGCGCCAGGATCCGCGCGCTGGTGGTCTTCCCGCACCCACGCGGCCCGCTGAACAGGTACGCGTGATTGACCCGGTTGTTCCGCAGCGCCTGCTGCAACGGGTCGGTGACATGCTCCTGCCCGATGACCTCGGCGAACGACTCCGGGCGATAGCGGCGGTACAGCGCGAGAGACGACACACCTACGAGGTTATAGGCGCCCACTGACAACCCACCCCGCCGAAGACCCCCGCCCGGCGAACGCAAGCGCCCCCCACGCACCCGCCAGAGCCGACCTACCCTTGCTGCCTTCCGGCCCTGGGGGAGTTCAGTCAGATAGCGCCGCGTGAGGGGCTCCGCACAGAGTACCCGACGTCAGCGGGTAGGAACGAGTTCGCGAGCACTCCTCTCGGTCATGTAATGTTCCCACCGGAGGATTCGCCTAGAGGCCTAGGGCGCACGCTTGGAAAGCGTGTTGGGGGCAACCCCTCACGAGTTCGAATCTCGTATCCTCCGCAGCAGCCCACCTGGGCAGACAAAGGCTCCGACCGGATCTCGGTCGGAGCCTTCGTCGTCTGGTTGCAGTTCTGGGCGCCTGCTCAAGCAGTTACGACCCGGCACCCTGCGTCTCATTGCCGACGGCCAGGATTCACACGGTGTGCTCCGGTCGGGCCCCGCATGCCGTCGACGCCCGTCGGGAGGTACCTGTCCCGGTGCGGCACCCGTCGGCCATGGATGTGCGCCATTCTGGGAAACCGGCGCCGAGCCCCCGCTCCATCGCGACTCCCCGGTCTGACGAGGTGTACCCCCATGAAGTCCCCATCGACCCTGGCGACATGGCTGACCAGCCTCGACGGCTCTCGTCTGGCACGTGTACTCGGAGCACGAAAGGACGCCATGTCCCCTCCGGAGCCGCGCTCCGTGGGGGAACTGGCGGACCGGCTTCAGCGCCCCGGATCGGTGGCACTGGTCCTGCCACGGCTCGCGCTGCCCCACCTCCAAGTGGCCGAGGCGCTGGCAGCGCTGGGTGCACCCGCGTCGCGCGCTGCGCTGGCGGAGCTGCTGGGGGCGACGGACGACCGAACCGCCCGCGAACTGGACGGCGTTCTGGAAGCGCTGGCCGATCAGGCTCTGGTCTGGCCGGACGGCGCGGGGAAGCTCCGCATGGCCGGACCACTGCGCCATGCGTGGGACGCACCCCTGGGGCTGGACGCGCCACTGGAGCGGCTGCTCGCGGGCGCGACCTCCGAGGACCTGCGCGGCATGCTGGCAGCCCTGGGCATCAAGCCGCCGGGCACCAAGCCGCAGCGTCTGGCCGCACTGGTGGCCCACCACAGCGACCCGGAACAGGTCGTCGCCCTGGTCTCGAAAGCTCCGGCAGCCGCCCGGGAGCTGCTCGAACGCCGTACGGAGGGCATGCCCGGGCAGCCGCGGTCCATCGTGTTCGGCGCAACCGGCCCCGGCCTCGAACCGGGCGCCCGGTGGGCACTGGAGCGGGGGCTCCTGATCCAGGACCGTCACGTCTACGGTCCGGCCCGTATGCCGGCCGAGGTGACGCTCTCGCTGCGCGGACCGGGCTGGCACGCCCCCTTCGCACCGCTCCCGCCCTCCGTGCGAACGACGTCCGTCACCCCGGCCGAGGTGGACCACGAGGCGTCGGCCGCGGCCACGACGTTCGTGTCCCGTGCCGTGGGGGTTCTGTCGGCCTGCTCGGGCACCGCGCCGACCCGGCTGAAGTCCGGCGGGATCGGGGCGCGTGAACTGGCCCGCATCGGCAAGGCAGCGCAGGCCGACGACGCCGTCGTACGCCTTGCCCTGGAGACGGCGTACGCCGCCGGTCTCCTGGGCCGGGACGGCGACCGCGTGGCTCCCACCGAGGAGTACGACGCCTGGGCGGAGCAGGAACCCCCGGAGCAGTTCGCGGTACTGCTCCAGGCATGGCGGAACCTGCCGCTCACCCCGACCGACTCGCGCGACGAGGACAACAAGGCGCTTCCCGCTCTGGCGGGAGCACCACCCTGCAATGGTTGCGTGACGGCTCGCCACGGGCTGTTGGCCGCGGCCGGACAGCTTCCGGCAGGGCAGGGCGCGACGGCCACCTCGGATCTGGGGCCCCTGATCACCTGGCACCGCCCGCTCACCCACTCGTCGGCCCCGGACGGAACACCGTTCGCCACCGTGATCCGCGAGGCCGAGATTCTCGGCGTACTCGCTCGCGGCGCGCTGTCCGCCTTCGGTGTCCCTCTGCGGGCCGGCGACACGGAGGCGCTGGGCAGGGAGTGCCGGCGACTGCTGCCCTCGGCCACCACCACGGCACGGATCGGCGCCGACCTCACCGCCGTCGTCACCGGTACACCGTCCGCGCGGCTGTCCTCGCTTCTGAACGCCGTCGCCGACCGTGAGACCAGCGGCACGGCATCGGTGTGGCGGTTCAGCGTCGGCAGCATCCGCCGGGCACTGGACGCCGGCCGTCTCGGCGACGACATCACGGCCGACCTGGCCGCTGTCGCCGCCGGTCCCCTGCCGCAGCCGCTGTCGTACCTGATCGCCGACACCGCACGCGGCCACGGCCGGGTGCGCGTCACCCCCGCCGCCTGCGTCATCCACGGCGAGGACCCCGCTCTCCTGGCCGAACTCGCCGCCCACCGCAAGCTCGCCAAGCTGGGGCTGCGACTGTTGGCGCCCACGGTGCTGATCAGCCGCAGCCCGCTCGATACGACCCTCGCCACGCTCCGGGCCGAGGGATACGCCCCCGTCGCCGAGACGGTCGAGGGCACGGTACGGGTCGAGGAAAACCGGCCGCTGCGGGCCGCCGCGGCGGTGCCGGCCCCGCGCGGCAGCGGCGCGCGGGACAGCGGCCGGATCGCTGCCACAGGCACGGCGAAGAATTCCGCTCCGGTCGACCCGGACACCTTGGCGTCCCGGTTGCTGGCCGCCCCACCGACGCCCCCAGAACCCGCGCCGTTCGACGGCGGACCGCCCTTCGCCACCGACACCGAGGAGATCGTCGCGGGCTGGGCGAAGCACCTGCCGTACAGCGACGTCCGCCAGCTCGCCCACGCCATCGACGCCGACGCGCCCATCACCGTCGACTACGTCGCCACCTCGGGGAACCGGACGGTACGCACCCTCAGCCGCCTCGAACTCGACCCGCCCTACCTCGAAGCCTGGTGCCATCTGCGAGAGGACATGCGCGTCTTCACGCTCTCCCGCATCCAGGGCGTCATGAGCCCCGTGCTCGACTGAAAGAGGGCTGGTCGAGCGGGTACCTCTCGGCGCTAGGCGGCGATCCTGATCTTCTTCGTCACGGTCACCTGGTCCAGGTCGGAGACCCGTACGGTCACGTTCATCGTCCACTCGCCCGCGAGGGGGATGCTGACGGCGTTGGTGGCCCAGTAGCCGCCCCGGTCCGCCAGGTCCGCGGGCAGCGGGCCGATCTTCTGGGCGGCGAGGGTGAAGGAGAGGCGCAGTTCGGGGACGGTGGAGATGCCCCCGTCGGGGCCGAAGACGACCGCCTCCACCGAGTTCTTGCCGACCCGGCCCGGGTCCAGGGTGATCTGCACCTTGCCGTGGCCGTTCGGGGTGCCCACGTCGAAGGGGACCATGGCGACGGCCGCCGCGGGGATGCCGAGCGCGCCCGACGCCGTGCCCGACTCGGCCGCCTCGGCCGCCGCCCGGCCGGGCAGGGTGCCGGTGAGGATCGTGGTGAGGACCAGGACCAGGACACCGACGCCGACCTCGGCGAGGACCGAGCGGCGCAGGGCGGCGCGGAGGTCGGAGCCGAGGTCGGAGCCGAGGTCGGAGCCGGGTGGAAGGGCCTGCTCCGGGGAGGCCTCCGCGTCGGACCGCCGCGGTTCGGACGCGACCGTCTCCGCAGGGGAGGAAGGGGCGGCCGGGGACTGGGAGGACGACGACGGTGCGGACGCCGGGAGTGCGGACGACGACGAGACCTCGGGTGACCGTGTCGCCAGGGCGCCGACCGTCTCCGGGACCCGGGTGCGGGCCGGTGCCGCGGTCCGGGCCGCCGCCAGCTTCGCCGTCCAGCGGCGGGACTGGGAGGCCGCCCCCAGCAGCAGGGTCACGGCGGCGAGCTTGAGGAGCAGCAGCCTGCCGTACGACGTGTCGGTGAGCGCCTGCCAGGAGCCGAGGCCTCGCCAGGACTGGTAGACGCCGGTGACGACGAGGACCGCCACCGAGACGAAGGCCACCCGCGAGAAACGGGTGACGACGACGGCGGCCAGCGGGGTGCTGCCCCGCTGGAGGGTGATGAGGAGGGCCGTGAGACCGCCCAGCCACAGCGCCATCGCCAGCAGGTGCAGGACCGTCGAGGTCATCGCCAGGGGGACCTGGATACCGGCCGAGGCGTGCTCCGCCGCCGCCCAGGTGAGGGCCAGGGCGACGGCGAGGGCGGTGCCCGCGGCCAGGACGGGGCGGGTCGGACGGAGCGGGCGGGACCGGTCCGCGCCCCCGCGGCCGAGGAACAGGTGGAGGCCCGCGACGACCGCCAGGAGCGCCACCCTGGTCAGCAGGGCCAGACCCGGGCGGCCCGTCGCCGACTTGACGAGGGCGGACAGGTCGAGGGCGGTCACCGGGGAGGTGCCCTCCTCGTACGAGGAGCGCAGGACCAGGAGGAAGAGGCTGGCCCCCAGCAGGACCCACCAGGCCGTCCGGACCGGTTTCCGCAGCGGCGCCGGGTCCGGCGGGCGGCACAGGGCGACGAAGGCGGCCGCGCCGATCAACAGCGCCACGGCGAGGTACGCGAGGTAGCGGCCGATGTTGTAGAGGCCCTCGGTGACCGGGTTCTCGACCGGGCCGGTGGGGACGGCCGCGACGGTCGCCGACGGTTTGCCCACGGAGAAGGTGAGGGCACCGGAGACCGGGTGGCTGTCCGCCGACACGACCCGCCACGCCACGGTGAACGTGCCGGTGCCGAGCTTCTTCTGGAAGGTGATCCGGGCGGTGTCCGAGCCGGCCGGGCCGTGTTCGGCGTCGCCGGTGGTCACCCGGTGGTTGGTGGGGTCGTACACCCGGAACGAGTCGTCGAGCAGGCCGACGGACTCGGTGAACGTCAGCGTGACCGAGCCGGGGGCCGACTTGAGCACGGCACCGTCGGCGGGGTCGCTGCCACGCAGGGCCGCGTGGGCGGAGGCAGGGGCGGCGGAGGCCAGGAACAGGGCGGTGAGGAGGGTGCCCAGGAGGGCGGCCGTCCGCAGGGCCGCCCTGTGGGGGGTTGCCCTGCGGGGGGTTGCCCTGCGGGGGGTTGCCCTGCGGGGGGCGGTGGGGCGCCGTCGGTCGTGGTGTTCGCGCACTTCACCCGCTCCGAGTTCGGAAACACGTGTTCTTCGGTCATACGGCTGGGAAGCGCTCGGCACTCATCGACCTCGGCACCGATCGCGCGGGCACGCGTCTCGCTCGGCACTCGTCTCGCTCGGCACTCGTCTCGCTCGGCCCCCGTCGTCACCGCGGGTCGTCCGGCTGGGTCGCCGGCCGGGTGAGGAACGCGAGTCGGGCGTGCTTCTCGGGCAGGTACACGTCCGGGAGGTCGATCTCCGGGAGCACGACGGCCGGGCCGAGTTCGAAGCCCTGGCTCCGGAAGCGGGCGATCGCCTTCCCGTTGCGGACGTCCGGGTCCACGACGATGCGGCGGCGGTCCAGCGCGCGGAAGACGTACTCGGTGAAGACGCGGAGCAGGGACCCCGTCCAGCCGGGGCGGGGGCCCTCGGGTCCGGCCGGGGCGAGCAGGACGTGCACGCCGATGTCGCCTGGGCGGGCGTCGTAGCACTCGCTCACCCGGTCCGCCTCCGGCTCGTACGTCTGGAGGAGCGCGACCGGGACACCGTCCCTCTCGGCGAGGTGGGCGTGATGGGTGCCGAGGCCCGCCATATGGGTGTAGACGTCGGCGACCTGGGCGCGGGTGAGGCCGGTCATGCCCCAGAAGACGGCGCGTTCCTCGGCCACCCAGGAGTGCACGGTGTCCGCGTCGCGTTCGGGGTCCAGGGGACGCAGGCGCACGGTGCCGAAACCGGTGACGGTGTGTTCGAAGGGGGGTTGTTCAGGCATCGGTCTCTTCCGTGTCGGTGAGGTCCACGCGTTCCAGGTGGTCCCAGTCGGTGACGACCGGGACCAGGTCCCCCCTGAGCCACAGGGGGAGTTGGTCGCTGTGGTGGGCCGCGCCGGGAACGCCGTCCGCGCCGAGCGGGACCACCCAGAGGCTGCCGTCGCGGCGGGCCAGGTCCCAGACGTAACGGGCGGCCGGGCCGCGCACCGTGAGGTCTGTGACGCCGGGGACGGCGGAGGTGCACAGCACGCAGTCGTGGTCACCGGAGAGCGCGGGACCCTCGTACGGCTCTCCGGGCAGCGCCTGCCAGGGGGCGAGGCGGTGGGTGTCGCCCCAGGTGCGGGCGGGCCGGTCCGCGGCGACGTCCGCGGCGACTTCTGCGGCGACTTCTGCGGCGACTTCTTCGAGCGCGGCGCGTACGACGGCGGGACGGTCGATGCCGTACAACTCCTCCGCACTCAGCAGGTGTTCGAGGGCGAAGCCGATCCGCGGGGTGAGGGCGAGCCACGGGAGCAGGGGCTCCGGGCAGGTGGGGGACGGGGGTTCGGTGAGGGGGGCGAAGGCGGGGTGGGCGGCGAGGTGCCGTACGACCGCGGAGCGTACGGCCGCGTAGTCGGCGGCGGTGGCGCTGCCGGCGTCCATCCGGCGGTCCCAGGCGAGCAGGCGGTCGCGGAGTGCGGCGGCCCCGGGGGTGAGGTGGTCGAGCGCGGCGAGGCGGTCCAGGAGGGGGGCGGCGGAGGCGAGGTGGGTGTCCATGTGGATCGCGGGCAGGTCGGCGGCGGACCAGGTGCGGCGCCCGTCGAGGAGGGCGCGGATGCGGTCGGCGCGGTGGGGTGGGGCGAACTCGACGCCGAGGGGGGCGGCGGGACCGCGCTGGTTCGCCATCACGGCGGCGCCGTCGGTGAGTTCGCCGTACGGCATCTCGTGCCAGCCCTGCCATGCGTGGCCGGGGAGCCAGGCGGGGGCGAGACGGGTGCGGTTGGTGCGGGAGCGGACGGGGACGCGGCCGGCGACGCGGTGCAGGGTGCCGCCGGCGGTGTCGGCGGCGTGGACCACGTTCACGGGCTCGGCCCAGGCGTCGAGGGCGCGGTCGACGTCGGCCACGCTGCGGGCGCGCAGGAGGGGGAGGAGGGCGGTGAAGCCGAGGTCGTGGGTGACGCGGGGCGGGTAGCGCAGGGCCAGCGCCTCGGCTTCGCCGTCGGCGGCCGGCGGTCGGTGGCCGGAGGCCGGGGACAGGGGGGTGATCAGGGGGCCTCGGGGTGTTTCGATCACCTCGATCTCGAACGGGGGCTGTCCTGCCACCGGCACCGTCTCCGTGTGCCGGTGGGCCGGGCTCCAGGTGCCGTCCGGGCCCAGCGCCGCCACCCCGCGCTCCGTCCGGCGCAGGCGCTCCCGGTAGAGGTCCTGGTAGTCGGCCATCGCGTTGGTGATGGCCCAGGCGACCGTGCCCGCGTGCGCGAAGTGGGCGATGCCGGGGACGCCGGGGACGGCCAGGCCCACGACGTCGAACTCCGGGCAGGAGAGCCGGATCTGCTGGTAGACGCCGGGGGCCTCGATGAAGCGGTGGGGGTCGCCCGCGATCAGCGCCTTCCCGGTGGTGGTGCGCGCGCCCGACAGCAGCCAGCCGTTGCTGCCCGCGGTGGCCGGTCCGTCCGTGGCGAAGAGCGGGACCGACTCCGGACCCAGGTGCCGTACCGCCTGCTCGCGCCAGAGCTTGGCGGGGAACCCGGCGAACAGGAGGTGGGTGGCCAGCCAGACGGCGAGCGGGTGCCAGGGCTCCCAGGTGCCGGGGGCCAGGCCGGTGCGGGCGAACTCAGGGGTACGGGCGGCACCGGCCGGCAGTCCCTCGTTCACGCCGGCCGTGTACGACCGTACCCACTCCGCCGTCTCCGGGTCCCGTCCCTCGAGCGCCTCGAAGCAGCGTCTCGCGGTGTCCACGAGGCGGGCGCGGCGGGCGAGGACGTCCCAGGCGGCGGCCGGGGAGCCGAGGAAGGACGCCGACGTGCCCTGGGCCCGGTGCCGTTCCGTCTCCAGCTGCCAGGCCCGGTCGTGCGCGGTGATCCGGCCCTGGGCGCGGGCGAGTGCGCGGGCGTTCCCCGCGCGCAGATGAGGGATGCCCCAGGGGTCGCGGTACGTCTCTGTGGTCACCCCGTGACACCCCTTACCTGAGGTTAGCCTTACCTAATCAGAACGGTGGGGGAATCGTACGCGAGGGACGGAGTGCGGGGCAGGACCGGGCGCGGGATCATCGAGCCATGGACGCCCATGCCGACGCCGCCACCCCTGCCCTGCGTCTCGCCCAGGACCCCGAGGCCGACGGACTCCTCAGCCGCAGCAGGCTCGCCGCGTTCGTCGGCATGCTGCTGGACCAGCAGGTGCCGATGGAGTGGGCGTTCAAGGGGCCGGCGACGATCGCGCGGCGCATGGGCACCGAGGACCTGGACGCGCACGAGATCGCCGCACAGGACCCGGAGGCGTTCGCCGCGCTGCTCTCCGAGAAGCCCGCGGTGCATCGCTATCCCGGGTCCATGGCGAAGCGGATCCAGCAGCTGTGCCAGTACCTGGTCGAGCACTACGACGGGGACGCCGAGGGCGTCTGGCGCGATGTCGAGAGCGGAGCGGAGCTGTTGCGGCGGCTCCAGGAACTGCCCGGGTTCGGGAGGCAGAAGGCGCAGATCTTCCTCGCGCTGCTGGGGAAGCAGTTGGGGGTGCGACCGAAGGGGTGGCGGGAGGCGGCGGGGGCGTACGGGGAGGCGTCGGCGTTCCGGTCGGTGGCCGACATCACCGGGCCGGAGTCGCTCGCGAAGGTCCGGGCGCACAAGCAGGAGATGAAGGCGGCGGCGAAGGCGGCGAAGGGGACGAAGGGGGGTGCGGCCGAGTAACCCGTGCTCCTTCAGGTCGTCACCCGGTCGGGCTCCCCGTGGTGGCGGTGGAGCGTGGCCGGGGCTCCCCTGGATGCATGACCGAGCCCCACAGCACCGGGCCCGCCGACGACGACCGCAGGGCTCACGCCTCCGGTCTCGGGCGGCATGAGGCCGAACCGCCGTTCGAAGGGCCGTTGCACGCACTCGCCCAGGCCGCCTGGCAGACCATCCTGGTCACCGGGATCGCCTCGCTGATCCTCGGCATCCTGGTCCTGGTGTGGCCCGGCGCCTCCCTGCTGGTCGCCGGTGTGCTCTTCGGCATCTACCTGCTGGTCAGCGGCGTCTTCCAGCTGGTCGCCGCCTTCGGCACGCACAAGACGACCTCGCTGCGCGTGCTGGCCTTCATCAGCGGCGCGCTGTCGATCCTGCTGGGCCTGTTCTGCTTCCGCGGCCCGCTGGAGTCGATCCTGCTGCTCGCCCTGTGGATCGGGATCGGCTGGCTGATCCGCGGGATCACCCAGACGATCGCCGCCGTGCACGACCCGGCGATGCCGGCCCGCGGCTGGATGATCTTCCTCGGGATCGTCACCTTCATCGCCGGCATCGTGCTGATCGTGTCCCCGTTCAAGTCGGTCGCCGTACTGACCCTGGTCGCCGGCATCTGGCTGGTGGTGGTCGGCATCGTCGAGATCGTCTCCTCGTTCGGCCTGCGCGGCCGCGCCCGGCACGTCCCGCGCACCGTGTGAACCGCGTCAACCCCGCGCCCCGCAGGTACGCCGAGCGAGCGGTTCTGCCGTCCGGCGCGATGAACACCGCCCACGGCGCGGGGAGATGACCGCCATGAGCAGCGGCCCCACACTCGGTCGCCCGCGGCCCGGCCCCGCCCGGCTGCGGGCGCTCGTGGCGCTGCTGTTCGCCCTGCTGCTGACCGGCGTCCCCACGGCGGCCCCCGCGGCGACCGCCCCCGTCACCGCCGCCGCGGCCGGGACCGCCGAGCACGACGTGCCCGACACCCCGCTGCGGCCGTCCGTCCGCACCGTCCACCGCGCCGACGTACCCCAGCGCTCCGCGCCGCTCCCGGCCTCGGGGCCCGCCGGCCCGGCCGACCGCGACATGCGGCCCTCCTGCCCGGCCGCCCCGCGTCCGCCGTACGCCGCACCCCTGCTGCGCACCGTGGTCCTGCGCTGCTGACCGACCCGACGCCCCGCTCCCCCGTCAGGTCGGTCCGCTCTACGCAAGGAACACCGCCATGCCCTCAGACCCGTACGCCGTCCTGCGCGCCCTGCTGCGCGCCGAGGCCGTCCGCAGCACGCCGAAGCCCCGGGAGAAGGCGGCCGAACCGCCGCGGCCGCGGCCCCAGGAGCAGAAGCAAAACTGAGCCCCCCGGGACGGAGCCGGGTCGCCCGCCGGACGACCCGGCTCACCGGCGCCTGCGGGCCGCACCGAGGAAGGAACGGGCGATCCACCGGCCTGGGAAGGGGCGATCCACCGACCAGGGAGCGGGCGATCCACCGACCAGGAAACGGGCGATCCACCGGCCGAGCCGGATCCTCACCGAGCGCGCGGGCCTTGAGCCGGCCGCCCGGCGCGCGGGCGTGGCCGGTGCCGGGGCCGGGGCCGGGGCCGTTCCCCGCGGTCGTCCCCGTGGCCTGCTGGGGCTTCTCGTACGCCGACTCGCGGTCCACAGCCTGTGCACAACGTCCGTGCGGGGCGGACGCCCTTACCGCGGTGTCCAGTTCGGCCGCACCCGCAGTTCCGGTTTCGCCTTTTTGATGACCTTTACAACGTCTTTTCCGGCGTCACACTCGGTCGCCATGGCTGCGCCCGGAACGTCAGGACCGGTAGGCTTTCCGTGTGATCTTCAAGCGCATCGGAAACGGCCGGCCGTACCCCGACCACGGCCGGGAGAGCACCCGGCAGTGGGCGGACGTCGCACCGCGCCCGGTCCGCCTCGATCAGCTCGTGACGACCAAGGGCCAGCTCGACCTGGAGACCCTCCTCGCCGAGGACTCGACGTTCTACGGCGACCTCTTCGCGCACGTCGTGAAGTGGCAGGGCGACCTGTACCTGGAGGACGGGCTGCACCGCGCGGTCCGCGCCGCCCTCCAGCAGCGTCAGGTGCTGCACGCCCGCGTGCTCGAACTCGACTGACACCCGAGCGGACACCCGCTCGCCGTCCGCCGTTCCGCGCCGGTTGCCCCTTTCGGGTTGGACCGCACTCCGTCGGATGATCATCTATTAGTCAACGCACCCGTGGCGCACTACGCTGCGCTCATGAGCATGCTGACTCCCCCCGGCATGGGCGGCCAATACCGGATCACAGGGGACAAATACCCTCGCATGCGCCCACGCCGGCGGCGTACCCGGCTGACCCTCTCCGTGGTCGCCTCCGTCACCGCGCTCGGCCTGGTCGGCTGGGGCACACTGCAGCTCATCGACGTCTTCACGGGTGGCGGCGGGAAGGCCTCGGCGGCCGGTTCGGTGAAGGACTGCGTCAAGCAGGCCGCCGCGAGCCCGAGTCCCGCGGCCGGAGCGTCCGCCGCCGCGCTGCCGAAGCCCGCGCAGATCACGGTGAACGTCTACAACGCGACCACCCGCACGGGCCTGGCCAAGGACACCGCGGACGCGCTCAAGAAGCGCGGGTTCCGGATCGGCGACGTCGGGAACGCGCCGGCGAAGTTCGACGCGAAGGTCAAGGGGACGGCGGTACTGCTCGGGCCCGCCTCCGCCCTGAAGACCTCGCTGCCGGTCCTGGCCACCCAGCTGACGGCGGCCGACCAGCGCACGGAAGCGGGCCGCAAGGGCACCGCGGTGGACCTGATCATCGGGGACGCCTTCAAGTCCCTCACTCCCCAGGCGACGGCCGACAAGGCGATCACCGCCCTGGCGGCCCCCCAGCCGAAGGCGACGACCAAGAAGACCTGCTGAACCAACACCGCCAACCGAAGCCCACCCGGGGGCGCTGGGGTTCCCCCGGCCGAAGGCCGGCGGAGGAACTGCGCGCCCGGCCACAACCCACCCACGGCCGCCACCCAACCGCGCCACCCGCGGCGACCGCGCGAACGCCCACCGCCGATCACCCGTCCGGCGGCAGAAGACCCGCCCTGCCGGAGGCAGGGCGGGCCTCGACACCCCCGGAGGGCTACTCCGCCGCCCCGTACAGCCGGTCCCCGGCGTCCCCGAGGCCCGGCACGATGTAACCGTGCTGGTTGAGGTGGTCGTCGACCGCCGCCGTCACCACCGTGACCGGCGTCCCCGCCAGCTCGCGTTCCATGACCTCGACGCCCTCCGGGGCGGCCAGCAGCACCACCGCGGTGACGTCGTCGGCACCCCTCCTGATGAGCTCACGGATCGCGGCGACCAGCGTGCCGCCCGTGGCCAGCATCGGGTCGAGGACGTACACCTGACGCCCGGAGAGGTCCTCCGGCATCCGGGAGGCGTACGTGGACGCCTGGAGCGTCTCCTCGTTGCGGATCATGCCCAGGAAGCCCACCTCGGCCGTCGGCAGCAGCCGCACCATCCCGTCCAGCATGCCGAGCCCGGCCCGCAGGATCGGCACGACCAGCGGACGCGGCCGGGCGAGCTTGACGCCGGTCGTGGCGGCCACCGGGGTCCGGATGTCGACGGCCTCGGTCCGCACGTCCCGGGTCGCCTCGTAGGCGAGCAGGGTGACCAGTTCGTCGGCGAGCCGCCGGAACGTCGCGGAGTCGGTGCGCTGGTCGCGCAGCGTGGTGAGCTTGTGAGCGACCAGGGGGTGGTCGACGACGTGGAGACGCATGACCACAACAGTAACCGCGCCCGACCTCCCCCCGCGCAGGCCCGTGCTGCCCCACCCTGACGTCGCACCTGGCATCAAACCGGCCGTCCGGGGGAAAGTGGGAGTGTCGAAGTGGGGTGATTCGACGTGCCTGAACTGTCTGGACAGCCTGGACAACCTGACCGTGGCTATGGCGCCCCGGAGGGCGAGACCGAGGCCGAGCGGCGCCGCCGCCGGGCCCGGTTCCTGCGCGAACTCGCCGAGGCGCGGGCGCTGCGCGACCGGGTCCAGCCCCGCCGGGCGAAAGTGGCCCGGCTGCGACACGCGATGCGGATGAGGACGTTCCGTTGGTAGACCTCGACAGGGGTCCGCGGCCCGGCGGGAGCCCGTGAGAACCGGCAGGAGCCCGCACAGGTCCGAAAGAGTCGGTAAGAGTCGGCAAGAGTCGTGAAGCCGATCCTTCGGCAAAGATCCACTGCTTGCGGCCCGTTGCGGTCCGGCACGGGTAAGGCCGTGCGTGGGCCGCGCGAAAACCCGCGTACGATCCGCAGGTGGCGGCAACGAGTGCGCTGGTGACTGCGTTCACGGACGCATGGATGGCTCTTTGCATACGTGCGATCAAAACTGCCAGACACAGGGAGCCGAAGACGTCCCCTGAACGCCTTGTTTCTGCCACGATTCCGAGTGGGTGGGGCTCGGAGCCCAGCTCTTCCCGCCCAGAACCTCCGCCGGGGGGACCCCCAACCGGCACGCCTAAGACCAGTGGGAGAGTCACGGTGTACTTCGCCGCACTGCTCGCGCGCACCGAAGACGGGTGGGAAGCGAGCGACACAGAGCTCGACGATGTGGAGACCCTGTCGGACCTGGCCGACCTGGCCCGGGAATCGGCCTCGGAGGCCGACGACACGGTGCTCGTCTTCATCGAGCAGGAAGACGCGTGGTTCGGTGTCGTGCGCGTCGACGGTGAGGAGGACCCCCGGGTCTTCGTCTCCAACGCCGCCGCCGCCGCCCGCAGCTCGTACGGCGAGCTCCTGCTCACCGACGAAATGCTCGGAAGGGAGCCCAAGGACGACACCGACGTCCTGGACTCCCTCGACCTCGACGGCACCGAGGACGGGGAGCCGGAGCCGGAGGAGGACGACGACTCGGACGGCTCGGCCGTGCCCTCGGGCCCGGTGGGCGACCCCGGGATCCTCGACGACCTGGGGGTGACCGCCAAGGAGCTGCTGTCGCTCGACGAGGACGCGCTCGGCGAGATCGCCGAGGCCCTGGGCGCCTCCGACGTCCTGGAGACCGTCCGCTGACGCTCCACCACGAGGAAGCCGGGTCCCCCGATCCGGTACGCGACCGCTGGCGGGCCGTGATGCGGCTCGCCCTGGACGAGGCGGGCCAGGCCGTCCAGGGCGGGGACGTCCCCGTCGGCGCCGTCGTGCTGTCCGCGGACGGTACGACGGTCCTCGCCACCGGGCACAACGAACGCGAGGCCACCGGCGACCCCACCGCGCACGCCGAGGTCCTCGCACTGCGCCGGGCCGCCGCGGCGCTCGGCGAGTGGCGGCTCACCGGCTGCACCCTGGTCGTGACGCTGGAGCCCTGCACGATGTGCGCCGGCGCCCTGGTCCAGGCCCGGGTGGACCGGGTCGTCTACGGTGCCCGCGACGAGAAGGCGGGCGCCGCGGGGTCCCTCTGGGACGTCGTACGGGACCGGCGGCTCAACCACCGTCCCGAGGTTGTCGAGGGCGTCCTCGCCGGGGAAGCCGCCCGGCTGCTCACGGAGTTCTTCCGCACCCGCTGAGCCGCCCGTCCGAGGCCCGCCCCGGGCCCTTGAATACCGATTTCAGAGCACGGCCCCCGGTGCTGTAAGGTCTCCCTCGGTAGCGTGTCCGAGCGGCCGAAGGAGCTCGCCTCGAAAGCGAGTGTGGCGCAAGTCACCGAGGGTTCAAATCCCTCCGCTACCGCCGTGAAGCGAAGGGCCCGGTCCGTTGGACCGGGCCCTTCGTCATGTTCCGGTCGCCTCGGGAACCGGAGAAAAATATCGGGTACCCCCCGCGCCGCCGGTCATACAAAACGATCTGACCGTTACACTCGCGCCCGGCAACAAGGGGACATCAGGGGAGAGGCCGGTGGCGGTGAACGCCAAGAAGATCGCCGTCTACGCGCTCGTGGTCTTCGCGCTGTACGTCATCATCACGGACCCGCCCAGGGCGGCGGCCTGGGTCCAGATAGTCTTCCAGGGCATATCGGACGCCGCCAAGGCCGTCGGCGACTTCTTCACCTGGCTGGCCAACGGGGCGAAGTAGACCCTCCGGGAGTACCCATGATCCGCCACCTGGTCCTCTTCAAGCTCAACGAGGGCGTGGGGCGCGACGATCCGCGCGCCGTCGCGGGCGCCGAGGCCTTCGCCGCGCTCGGCGGCAAGATCGGGGAACTGCGCTTCTGGGAGTGCGGCTGGAACATCACCGACCGGCCCATCGCCCACGACTTCGCGATCAACTCGGCGGTGGAGGACGCGGACGCGCTGAAGCGCTACCTGGAGCACCCGGACCACCAGGCGGCCGCCGCGCAGTGGCGGGAGTTCGCCACGTGGGTGATCGCCGACTACGAGTTCTGAGCGCCCCGTCCGTTTCGCATCATGGCCCTCCGCCGGGAACGACGGGGGGCTTTCGTGCGCTTATGCCCCAACTAACCGTCATTCAACCTCAACACGAGGTGATGGGGTGCTTGCACACAGTGCACATGTCTTGTGATGCTATGACCGCTTTTGACGGATGATTGACCGATGAAGAGGTGGCGTTGACCGTGTCGGCCAGTTCTGCGCCGCCCCAGGAAGAGGCGCCCGCCCCCGCCCAGCCCGCCGGCCAGAACCCACCACCGGCCCAGCCCCAGCCCGCGACCCAACCCCCCGCCCAGGCGCCCGCCCCGGCCCCGGAGAAACGTCGCGGCGCCGACACCCGGGCGCTGACCCAGGTGCTCTTCGGCCAGCTCAAGGAGCTCAGGCCGGGCACTCCGGAGCACAACCGCGTGCGCGCGGCGCTCATCGAGGCCAATCTCCCGCTCGTACGCTACGCGGCCGCCCGTTTCCGCTCCCGCAACGAGCCGATGGAGGACGTCGTCCAGGTCGGCACCATCGGGCTGATCAACGCCATCGACCGCTTCGACCCGGACCGGGGCGTGCAGTTCCCGACGTTCGCGATGCCGACCGTCGTCGGCGAGATCAAGCGCTACTTCCGCGACAACGTCCGCACCGTGCACGTCCCGCGCCGGCTGCACGAGCTGTGGGTGCAGGTGAACAGCGCGACCGAGGACCTGACCACCGCCTTCGGCCGCACCCCGTCCACCGCCGAGATCGCCGAGCGGCTGCGGATCAGCGAGGAGGAGGTGCTGTCCTGCATCGAGGCCGGCCGGTCGTACCACGCGACCTCCCTGGAGGCCGCCCAGGAGGGCGACGGGCTGCCGGGCCTCCTGGACCGCATCGGGTACGAGGACCCGGCCCTGGACGGCGTGGAACACCGCGACCTGGTCCGCCACCTCCTGGTCCAACTCCCCGAGCGGGAACAGCGCATCCTCCTCCTGCGCTACTACAGCAACCTCACCCAGTCCCAGATCAGCGCGGAACTCGGCGTCTCCCAGATGCACGTCTCCCGCCTCCTCGCCCGCAGCTTCCAGCGCCTGCGCTCGGCGAACCGCATCGAGGCATAGGGCCGCCCCAGGGCCTGTCCCCAGGGCCTGTCCCCACGCCCGCTCCGCGCCCGCCCCGTGCTCGCCCCGACTCCGTTACCGGGCCGAGACCTGACCCCGGGGGCCCGGCGGGGTCATTACCGCAAACAGGATCGAGCCATCACTGTCGCGAGCGAATCGCTCACCAGCGCACTTCCCGACAGTTGAGGGACGAAAAACCGTCAGACCCCTTGCACGCAGGGCTGATTCACATTTCACATGTCGACATGTCACTACAGCGTGTTGCCGACATGTGACATTCTGCCGGAAGCGCGTTTGCCGGGGCTCAGGCTCCGGTATTCAGGTGAAGGCACCGCTCCTCGCCGGGGAGCGTCGCCGCGACCGTCCCGCGACCCAAAGGGGGTGGCATGTCCGCAGAACAGGGCAGCTCGAAGGTGCTCATGCCCACGAACAGCGAGGCAGCGCCCAAGGAGCTCGACGCCATCGACGTGCTCGACAGCATCGATGGCGCCATCGCCGGCGCTCCGGCGCTGGAGGCCACGCCGGCCCAGGAGCTTCCGGCCGTATCGGAGAGCCTCGACACCCGCACCCTGTCCCGCTCCCTGTTCCTGCGGCTCGCCGCACTCGACGAGGACAGCCCCGAGCGTGCCTACGTCCGGGACACCCTGATCGAACTCAACCTCCCCCTCGTGCGCTACGCGGCGGCCCGCTTCCGCAGCCGCAACGAGCCGATGGAGGACATCGTCCAGGTCGGCACCATCGGCCTGATCAAGGCGATCGACCGCTTCGACTGCGAACGCGGCGTGGAGTTCCCGACGTTCGCGATGCCGACCGTCGTCGGCGAGATCAAGCGGTTCTTCCGGGACACCTCCTGGTCGGTGCGCGTCCCGCGCCGCCTCCAGGAGCTGCGCCTGGCCCTCACCAAGGCCAGCGACGAGCTCTCCCAGAAGCTGGACCGCTCGCCGACGGTGACGGAGCTGGCGGCGGTCCTCGGCGTCTCCGAGGAGGACGTCGTCGACGGCCTCGCGGTGGGCAACGCGTACACCGCCTCGTCCCTCGACTCCCCGGCCCCCGAGGACGACGGCGGCGAGGGCTCCCTGGCCGACCGCCTCGGCTACGAGGACACGGCCCTGGAGGGCGTCGAGTACCGCGAGTCCCTCAAGCCCCTGCTCGCCAAGCTGCCGCCCCGCGAGCGCCGGATCATCATGCTCCGCTTCTTCGCGAACATGACCCAGTCCCAGATCGGCGACGAGGTCGGCATCTCCCAGATGCACGTCTCCCGCCTGCTGACCCGCACCCTGGCGCAGCTGCGCGAGGGCCTGATCTCGGACTGAGGGATCCCGACCGAGGGCTTCCCACCTGACGGAGCGTCAGCCACACTGGCCCGATGGCTCCCCGCTGGACCCGTACCGGCCACCGGCCCGCCGACCCGAAAGCGTCGGCGGCCGCCGCGGGCCCTCCCCCCGGCACACGGTACGGCCGAAGCACACCCGGCCGCCGGGACACGGCGGCAGGGTTGCCGACGGCCGGCGAGGCGGCGTACGCCACCACCCTCCGACGGCCTCGCCGAGCCGACACAGCGGCAAGGTCGTCGTCGGCCGTCAAAGTGGCGGCCGGCGCCGACCCCGGGCGGTCCCGACGGAGGGCGTCTGGCCGGTGCGGCACGGTGGTGGGGTTGTCGGCGGTCAGTCTCTTTCTGGTCTGTGTCCTCACCGGGTGCGGGAGCGGCGGCGGTGGTGGCTATACCGCGGTGGGAGCGGCGGGCGGACCGACGGGGGCGGCGGCGCGACCGACGGGGTCGGTGACGTTGGTCCCGCTGGACGGGCCGAGCGGGACGGCGGACCGGTCGGCAGGGTCCGCGAGCGCTCCGGCGGGCGGATCCCCCACGGCGTTGGGCGGAGCGGCCTCAGGGGCGGGCCCGTCGAGCGCGGCGGGCGGGCAGGACGGCGCCGACGGGTCGGACGACCCGGCGGGCGGGCCGGGCGGAGCGGGCAACTCGGCGGACGGCACGGCAGGTTCGGTTCCGGCTCCTTCCGCCTCCCCCTCCGGTGCCGCGCGTACCCACCCCCAGCCCTCCGGCTCCGCGCGTACGCACCCCCAGCCCTCCGGTTCCACGGTGCCCGGCATCCCCGCGCCCGCCGCCCTCACCTGGGGCGCCCCCACCCGCGCGGCCACGGACAAGCGCTGGTGCGAGAAGGTGACGGTCGCCTTCCGCAACTCCGGTGGCACGGCCGTCCGTTCCGGGACGATCACCCTCGGCACGCACATCGTCGACCTGCTCGGCATCGACTGGGCGACCATCGATTCCGCCCAGCCCCTCCCGGTCCCGATCGCCCCGTACTCCCGTACGGACAGGACCTGGACGGTCTGCGTCGACGCGTGGCGGGTGCCGCTCGGCATGCACGTCGAGACCCGGGTCGTGGGGGTCGACTGGAGCTGAGGGAGCCTCGCACGGGCCCGGCCTCCACGCGGGCACGACGAAAGCCCGGGGCGGGGAACCCCGGGTTCTTCGTCGCGCCGCCGCCGTGACCGTCGTACCGCGACGGCCCGACCGCAGTCGGATGAAGTGAGCGCGAGCCAGGCGACTTACATGAGCGCGAGCCAGGCGACCGCCGCCACCACGACCACCGCGGCGACGACGCCGAGGATCAGGCCGAGGCGGGGACCGGAGGAGGAGTAGGTGGTCGCCGTCTGCTGGGAGGTCTGCGGGGCCTCGTCGACGAACGCGCGGAACATCTGGGTGCTGCCGGCGGGGTCGTAGTTGCCCTGGGGGCCCTGGGTGTTAGCCATGGCCCGAGACACTAGCGAATCCGGGGTTGTGGCCCAAGTGGGGGGCCACCCGCAGCCGCATCGGCCCCCACCTGCGCGTTTACGTTCGCAATACTTGCCTTTGCCAAGTTTTTATCCCGATCCCCGCCGACTTATTTGCCTGTGGCAACCAAGCAGTTCTATGGTTGCCCCAAGCAACGAATACGGGAGGTGTGATGGCGGAGCAGGCGCAGTTCGAAGAGCTGGCGCGTCAGCTCAGCGCCGTCGGAGCCGTGAAACGGGACCTCGCGCGGATCCTGCCGCACGAGTGCCCGGCAGGGTCCGCGGCGGTGCTGACGCTGCTCGGCCGCCACGGCTCCATGCGCATGAGCAAGCTCGCCGAGCTGCTCGCCGTGGACATGTCTGTGACCAGCCGGCACGTGGCCCACGTGGCCGAGCGCGGCTGGATCGAGCGCTCCGCCGACCCGGCGGACAAGCGTTCCCGGATCCTGCACCTCACCCCCGCGGGCGAGGCGACCCTCCAGGACCTGTCCCGGCGCAGCACCGAACTGCTCACCGAGCGGCTGAGCGACTGGAGCGACGAGGAGGTCGCGCAGCTGATCCGGCTGATGACCCGGCTCCGCGCCAGCTTCGGCGACTGCCGGGCCACGGGCCCGCACCCCCGGCCCGCCGCCGGGTCCACGCTCGCCTCGGCCGCCCGCGCCCCCACCCCCGTACTCGAAGCTCCCGTTCTCGAACCGACCACCCGTACACCCGCATAAGACGTAAGAGAAGGAAGCCCATGGCAACGACCACACCAGCCGGTGTGCGGGCTCACGCCAAGCACGGGGGAGGCAGCTCCGCCGAGCAGGCGCCGATGTCCCACCGGCAGATCATGGAGGCCATCTCCGGCCTGCTGCTCGGCATGTTCGTGGCGATCCTGTCGTCCACGATCGTCACCAACGCCCTGCCGCACATCATCACCGACCTCGGTGGCGGCCAGTCCGCCTACACCTGGGTCGTCACCGCCTCGCTGCTGGCGATGACCGCCACCACCCCGCTCTGGGGCAAGCTCGCCGACCTGTACAGCAAGAAGGCGCTCGTCCAGATAGCCCTGGTCATCTACGTCCTGGGGTCCGCGGCGGCCGGTCTGTCGCAGAACGCCGGCATGCTCATCGCCTGCCGTGTCATCCAGGGCGTCGGCGTCGGCGGTCTGTCGGCGCTCGCCCAGATCGTCATGGCCGCGATGATCTCGCCGCGTGAGCGCGGCCGTTACTCCGGCTAC
This sequence comes from Streptomyces sp. NPDC006655, assembly GCF_040703965.1. Taxonomy (NCBI): domain Bacteria; kingdom Bacillati; phylum Actinomycetota; class Actinomycetes; order Kitasatosporales; family Streptomycetaceae; genus Streptomyces; species Streptomyces sp. NPDC006655. The sequence continues at coordinate 142,678 of NZ_JBEYJU010000012.1, forward strand.
CTCGGCGCGACCTTCGCCGTCGCCACCGTCGGCGGCCCGCTGCTCGGCGGTGTCATCACCGACACCTCGTGGCTGGGCTGGCGCTGGTGCTTCTACGTCGGCGTGCCCTTCGCCGTCCTCGCGCTGATCGTGCTCCAGAAGACCCTGCACCTGCCGGTCGTGAAGCGGGACGTCAAGGTCGACTGGGCCGGCGCGTTCTTCGTCGCCGCCGCCGTCTCGCTGCTGCTGGTCTGGGTCACCTTCGCCGGTGACAAGTACGACTGGATCTCCTGGCAGACCTACACGATGATCGCCGGCGCGATCGTCCTCGCGCTGATCTTCGTGCTCGTCGAGTCGAAGGCCAAGGAACCGATCATCCCGCTGCGGCTGTTCAAGAACCGCACCATCACCCTGGCCTCGCTGGCCTCCCTGTTCGTCGGTGTCGCGATGTTCACCGGCACGGTGTTCTTCAGCCAGTACTTCCAGCTGGCCCGCGACAAGTCCCCGACGATGTCCGGCGTGATGACGATCCCGATGATCGGCGGTCTGTTCATCTCCTCCACCGTCTCCGGCCAGTTCATCACCCGCACCGGACGCTGGAAGGCGTGGCTGGTCAGCGGTGGCGTCCTGGTGACGGCGGGCCTCGGCCTGCTCGGGACCATCCGCTACGACACGGCGTACTGGAAGATGTCGATCTTCATGGCGCTGCTGGGTCTCGGCATCGGCATGATGATGCAGAACCTCGTGCTCTGCACCCAGAACCAGGTCGCCCCGAGCGACCTCGGCTCGGCCAGCTCCACGGTCACCTTCTTCCGCTCCCTGGGCGGTGCGGTCGGCGTCTCGGCGCTCGGCGCGGTGATGGCCCGCCGGATCACGCACTACGTGACCGAGGGCGCCGCCGCCCTCCCCCACAAGTACCAGGTCGCCCTGGCCGGCTCCAGCTCGTCCAGTGACAGCCTCCCGGACCTGGGCAAGCTGCCCGCGCCGCTGCGCACCCTCATGGAGAGCGCCTACGGCCACGGCATCGCCGACGTCTTCCTGATCGCCGGCGGCCTCGCGGCCCTCGCGTTCCTGATCAGCCTGTTCATCAAGGAGGTTCCGCTGAAGACCAAGGGTGGGCTCGCCCAGGCCGCCGAGCAGGAGCAGTCGGCCGAGGCACCGCTGGCAGCGGCCACCGCCGAGGCGCCCGTCGCGGCACCCGTCGCCAAGCAGCAGGTCCCCAGCTGGGCCGCCCCCGTCGTGAACGGCGGCGCGGAGACCGCCGCCGAGGCCACCCGGCAGTTGACCGCCGTGGCCACCCTCGACATCCCCGAGCAGTCCGCGGGCTCCGGCGGCCCCCCGGTGCACGGCTTCGTGCGCGGCGCCGAGAGCGCCCCGGTCGCCCAGGCCGCGGTCACCCTGATCTCGCTCGCCGGCCGCCAGCTCGGCCGCTCGGTCGCCGGCCACGACGGCTCCTACCGGCTGGACGCCCCCGGCACCGGCTCGTACGTGCTGATCGCCTCCGCCGACGGCTACCAGCCGCAGGCCTCCACCGTCGTGGTGGGCGAGGACGCGCTGTCGTACGACATCCTGCTCAGCGGCACCAGCGGGCTGAGCGGTGTGGTGCGGGGCGCGGGCAGCGCGCTGCCGGTCAAGGACGCGATGGTCATCGTCACCGACGTGCGCGGCGACCTGCTGGCCACCGCCGCCACCGGGGAGCAGGGCGAGTTCCGCTTCGGCGAGCTGGTTCCCGGTGTCGTCACGGTCGCGGTGAACGCGGCCGGGTACCGTCCGCGCGCCCTCCCCGTCGAGATCGGCACCACCGGGGTCACCCGGATCGAGGTCGACCTGGACGCCGGCGCCCGGCTCCAGGGTGTCGTACGGGCCCCGCACGGACCGCTGGCCGACGCCCGCGTGACCCTCGTGGACGCGGCCGGCAACGTGGTCGGCACCGCCACCACCGGCGTGGACGGCGCGTACGCCTTCGCCGACCTGGACGGCGGTGACTACACCGTGATCGCGACGGGCTACCCGCCGGTCGCCACGGCCCTGAACGTCACCGGCGCCGGTGTCGACGGCCACGACGTCGAGCTCTCCCACCCGGGCGAGTAGTTCGCACTCCGGCCCGCGGCGGGCGCGCCCACAAGGAGGAGCTCCTGAACATGAACTCGTCCGGATCGGCACGGTACGCGGTGGAATATCGGCTTTCCGC